>DASWQX010000738.1:0-3486 GCA_036403495.1 Thermoanaerobaculia bacterium | reverse complement strand
GGGCAATAGCCGATCGGGGCAGGGAAACTGTCGTTGATGGCCTCCTGGCGGGGAGTGGCGTCTGGAGCGGCAAGCCCTTCGAGGAGACGTTCCGCGGTCCCCGTGGCCTGCCAAGGGTGTCGTTCAGGACCTGGAACGTCTCTACCGCCTTCGATCAACGTCTAGTTTATCCACCGCGTTCGCCACCCCCTCCACCACCCCCGCCATCCGCCGGTAATCCAGCGTCGCCGGAGTATCCCCGGGCGCGTGGTAGTGCGGATTCCGCACATCCGTGCGGCGGCGCTGATTCGTTTGAGGCCCAGCCGGGCGTCAGTAGCCCGGGTCAGCGCTCCCCGTTGGAAATTGACGGCAGAGGGAACGGCCCCGCTTCCGTTCCCCCTGCCAGGCACATCAGTTTTCAATGAGCTCGCACGGTCAACGCCCCTTGAGGAGGACGCTTGACTCAGCAATGAAGATGTACATAGAATGGATGGCGGAAGGCCGGTTGTCAAGCCCCGCTGGAATGGATCGCGAGGAGAGCTGAGATTGGAGGCGGAGGATTTGGCGGCCCGTTTCCCTGATGCTTTGGGCCGTGTCTTGCGGGGAACGGGATCGGATGTGCAGGGAACGCGCCATTCCCCGTCGTGCGCGGAACGTTCCCCCGAGGGAATGCTCCTCGCGCGGCAATGTGCATGATGAAAGGAAGAGCGAATCTCCCGTTCCCCCTCGCTCCGATGGCGTTGTGAACGGGGAACGCGGCATCGGAGGTCCGTCGCGGAGCGTGAAGAGCAGGGAATGAGGCTCATCGGGTCCTTCTCGTCGTGTTCCCTGGGCTTCACGAGCCATTCACTGCGGGGAATGCGACAAAACGTCGGGCTCACGGCCTGTGAAGGGTAGGGAACGGGATGTGAAGGGTGGGGAATGAGGCTCGCGGAGCGCTTTTCCGGGCTCGCGGCCGCGGTCGGGTTCATTGACAACTGAATTGAAGAAGGCGTGCGCCTTGGCGGCGGGCGCGCGCTATGGGGAGGGAGCTCCCGGGGATCGCACCGCCCGCGATCCCTGGGATACTCTCTCTGGCTGGAGCCGCACTTGCCCTGGAAACACCCCATCGTCCGCGCGTTCGTCTCCTGGCTCATCCTCTTCGGCGGACTTTCGCTGGAGGCGCTGACGATCCATCGGGTCGGCTTCGCACCCGTGCCGGGGCTGTCGCGGAAGGAGCGGCTGGCGGAGCTGTTCACGGATTTCGACCGCGAGGAGCCCGGCGTCGCCGTCGGCGTGGCCCGCAACGGCGAGGTGCTGTTCCAGGCGGGATACGGTCTCGCCGATCTCGAACGGAAGACGCGGATCGATCCCGACACCGCCTTCCACATCGCCTCCTGCGGCAAGCAGATGACCGCCGTGGCGATCCTCATGCTCGTCGAGGAGGGGAAGGTCGACCTCGACAAGCCGGCCGCGAAGTACCTCCCCGAGATGCGCGGCTGGGCGAGCCGGGTCACCGTCCGCAACCTGCTCCAGCACACCGGCGGCATTCCGGACACCTACGAGGCGCTGAAAGGACGGCCGGGCGTTCCCACCGGCCTGGACGCGCTGAAGCTCCTCGCCCGCTGGAAGCGGCTGGACGCGCCGCCCGGCACCAAGTTCGTCTACAGCGACTCGGGCTACGACATCCTGGGAGTGTTGCTCCAGCGCGTCTCCGGCCGCTCGTATCCGCAGTTCCTTGAGGAGCGGATCTTCCGTCCGGCCGGCATGAAGGGGAGCTTCGTCTACGCTCCGGAGCGCCTGCGGACGGCCCGGCGGGCGCTCGGCTACGACCGGGCGTTCGGCGGCCGCTGGCTCCTGGACGACGACAGCCCGCTCAACCTCCTCTACGGCTCCGGGGAGGTCTACTCGACCGTCGCCGACCTCGCCCGCTACGACAAGGCGCTCTTCGGCAACCAGTTGATCCGCCCCGCCTCCCTGGCGCAGATGTTCAAGCCGGGCGAGCTCGCGGACGGCACCTCCGTCCCCTACGGCTTCGGCTGGTCGCTGACCGCCGACGCGTCCGGCGAGCCCTACTACGGCCATCCTGGGAATTGGCTGGGCTTCAGCGCCTACATCCTGCATTTCCCCAAGGACGACCTGGCGGTGATGGTCCTCTCCAATCGCTCGGACGCCGACCCCGAGTACCTGGCGACGACGACGGCGGAGATGTTCCGGTCCGGCTCAGGCGATCAGCTCAAGCCCTCGAACTCGCGGATCGCCGCCTTGAGGCTCTCCGGCAGCGGGATCGAGCGGCCGGTGCCGTAGTCGACCCAGACGATGACGCCGCTGCCGTCCGCGACCCGCTCGCCGGAGTCGCGCTGGATCAACTCGTACTCCATCCGGAAGCTGCTGCGGCCGATCTCCGTCACCCGGGTCTCGACGTCGAGCTCGGCCGGCCAGCGCACTTGGCGGCGGAAGTTGAGGTTGGCCGCCGCCAGCGCCGGCCCGTGCGTCTCGGCCTCCTTGTGGGCGGTCATGCGGACGGCCGTGAAGTAGCTCATGCGGGCCGACTCGCAATAGGTGAAGTACTTGGCGTTGTTGACGTGGCCCATCGTGTCCATGTCCCCCCAGCGGACGCTGATCGGCTCGACGTGCCGCGCTTTCGGTCGCTCGCTCATCTTCGGGCTCTCCTCTTCATCGAAGCTCCGCTATTCTCTCGCAGTGAGCGAACCGGCGCGCGCGATCTCCAAGGGGCCACCGCCCCGCCCGTCCGCTCTGGAGGAGTGGCTGGCGAGCCGGCTGTTCTTCGTGATGTCCCCCCACATGGTGTGGATGGACCAGCCGGAGCCGCCGAGCGGCATGGTCCCCTTCGAGCCGGTGACGATCGAGCGAACGAAGGGACCCGGCGTGCTGACGGCGACCTGGTACCCGGCCTCCATGGCGGAAGGAGCCGAAGCGAGGGGAGCAGTCCTGCTGCTGCACCCCTGGCTCGCCTGGGGGAAGTCCTACTTCTACCGGCGCGGGAGGATCCAGGCGCTGCGCGCCGCCGGCTATGCCGCGCTGGCCGTCGACCTCCCGGGTTTCGGCGGCAGCGGAGCGCGCGCCGGCTTCATGGACCGCGACGTCGAGGACGCCCTGGAGTACCTGCGGCGGCGGGCCGGCGATCTGCCGGTGCACCTCTGGGGGGTCAGCTCGGGGGGCTATTGGGCGCATCCCGTCCTCAGCCGCGGAGCGGGCGTGTCCGGAGCGATGTTCGAGGACGTCTCGTCCCACCTGATCAAGTGGTCCTGGCGGCGGCTGCCGCTCAAGCGCCCCCTGTACGTCGTCTTCCTGGTCTTTTTCCGCCGCGCCTTCCGCTACTTCGATCTCCGCCGCCACGCGCCCTTCCTGCGCGTCAAGGCGATCGCCTACTCCGGAGGCGAGAAGGATTCAGGGGTCCTGCCGGATGAGACCCGCGAGCTCGCCCGCCTGGCCGGCGGTGAGAGCCTCATCGTCCCCGGAGCGGATCACCTGGCGGCGATCAAGATCGCCAACGAAGAGCTGATC
>DASWQX010000737.1:0-6348 GCA_036403495.1 Thermoanaerobaculia bacterium | reverse complement strand
GGGCTGAGATCTCCCGACCCGTTGGGCCGGACGGAAGTTGACTCGATCAGAACTGGAACAATTATTCTGTGACGAGCCCTTAGCGGATCGCTGGCCCTGAAGAGTGGTCAGGGGACGAGAAGGACTGAATCACTGTCTGGCGGGACTTGGCACGCTTCAGCCAGGGAGCTGCCCCAGAGTGTCGAGGATGAGCTTCGACCATCGCCGCGACCAGGACGGAGGTGTCGAAGAGCACCCTCACTCCAGGCTCGCCAGCCTTCTGGAGCGTTCGTCGCGGTCGCGCCGCAGTGCCGTTTCGAGATCTCCCTCCACCTCGCCAGTGAAAACGAGAATTCCATCCTTGAGGCGGAGAGGCGATCTCTCGGCGACAGGCTTCAAGACGATTTCCGCGTCCCGTTCCTCGAGTTTCAGTACCGAACCCGGGGAGAGGCCCAGATCGTCCCTTACCTGTTTTGGGATCACGATCCTGCCAAATCTGTCCAGAGTCGTTTCCATCGCACCCTCCTTTGCCATCCTATACAGAGAGCGGGCTCAAGCACCGGAGCGGAACCGGTACTTGTCGATCCCCAACCGCTTGATGCGCGACTCCAAAGTCGTGGACGGAACCCCCAGCCGCGCGGCGGCCCCCTTGGCGCCGGAGACGCGGCCGGCGGAAAGGGCGAGCGCCTCTTCGATCTGCCGCCGCTCGGTGTCGCGCAGGCTGTCGGGCAGGGGAGTTCCTCCGGTCGCCGGAGGTGGAGCGAAGCCGGCGCTCCCCAGCAGCGGCTCGTCGACGCGCAGGACATCCCCTTCCGACAGGATGGCGGCGCGCTCGATGACGTTCTGGAGCTCGCGCACGTTGCCCGGCCAGGCGTAGTCGAGGATGCGCGCCATCGAGACCTTCTCGATGCTCTCGAAGCGCTTGCCGAAGCGGGCGGCGTAGCGGGCGGCGAAGTATTCGACGAGGATCGGGATGTCCTCCCGACGCTGGCGCAGGGGGGGCATGGCGATGGGGAAGACGTTGAGGCGGTAGAAGAGGTCGTTGCGGAAGGTCCCGGCGGCGACGGCCGCCGCCAGCTCGCGGTTGGTGGCCGCGATCACCCGGGCGTCGGTGGCGATCGGCTGGCTGCCGCCCACCCGTTCGAAGGTCCCCTCCTGGAGCACCCGCAGCAGCGAGGCCTGGACCTCGGAGGGGATCTCGCCCACTTCGTCGAGGAAGATCGAGCCCCCCTCGGCCAGCTCGAAGCGGCCGACCCGCCGCTGCAGGGCGCCGGTGAAGGCGCCCTTCTCGTGGCCGAACAGCTCGGAGGCGATCAGCGAGGGTGGGAGGGCCGCGCAGTTGACCGCCACCAGGGCGCGGCGCGAGCGCGGCGAGCGGCGGTGGATGGCCCGCGCCACGAGCTCCTTGCCGGTGCCGGTCTCGCCGGTGATCAGCACGGTCGCATCGGTGGCCGCTACCTTGTCGACCAGTGAGAGGGCCTCGCGCAGGGCCGGCGAGGAGCCGATGATCTCCTCGAACATCGAGCGTTCGTCGATCTCCTGGCGCAGGGCGAGGTTCTCGGCCTGGAGCTGGCCGGTGAGGCGGGCGATCTCCTCGAAAGCGCGGGCATTGGCCACCGCGGCGGCGATCGGCCGGGCGAGCGCCTCGAAGACGTCCACCTCGTGAGGGCTGAAGGGGCCGGGCTCACCACGGGCGAAGGCGAGCGAGCCGACGGGCCGATCCCGCACCTTGAGGGGTACGCGGATGTAGGAGCGGACGCCCGCCGCCAGCAGCCGCGCGTCCTCGGGAAAACGGCTGCCCTGGGAGAGGTCCTCGCAGATCCAGGCCCGCCCGGTGCGGCCGACGTGCTCGGTCCCCGTGCCGGCCAGCGCCAGGCTGCCGTGAGGCTTCGGCACCATTTCGCCGCCGGAGAGGAGCATCCAGCGCGCCACGATATCGGCGAAGGAGTCCCCCTGGCGCCGCTCGACGCCGCGGACGTAGAGGGCGTGGGGGACCAGGTGGTCGCCGTCGATCGTGGTCACCGCCAGGGCGTCGACATGGATCGCCGGCTCCAGCCCCTCGACCACCGCTTCGAGCACGGCGGCGATCTCGATCTGCGAGTTGGCGGCCTCGGAGACCTCCAGCAGGAGCCGGTACTTCTCCTCGGCCGTCAATCTCGAGCTGAACGGGCGCGGGCTGGACGGGCTGGAGGTCGCCATGGCCTCACGATCTTACCTGGATTGACCGGTCACCTTGGCGAAGCCCTCTTTGAACTGGGGCATCCAGTTCTTCGGCACCGAGAAGCCATGGCCCACCTTGTGGAGCCAGACCAGCTCGCCGTTCTCGACCTTCTTGAGATAGGTCCGGGTGTCCTCGGGGGTGCAGATCTGGTCGATGTCCCCCTGGAAGGCGATCCAGGGATCTTCCAGGCCGCTGGCGGGCGAGAAGTCGACCCCCTTGCCCTGCGGATCGTGAGTCCAGGAGAGGCCGCGCCCCTTGCAGATCGGATGGTTGACGATCAGGTCGGGGCAGAAGCCGAGGCTCAAGCCGCCGGAGAAGGTGTGAGGGGGCGCCTGCATCATGGCGGCGTAGACGATCGTGGCGCCGGACGAATAGCCGACGATTACCGGCTTGACGCGCGTGGTATAGCCGAAGCGCTTCTCGATCGCCTTTCCGAGATCGGCGAAGTCGGTGCCCGGGTCCCAGCACTTGTCGGGGTTGGCGGTCGAGGCCTTCATGTAGTGGCGGATATCGACTCCGGCGACCAGGCCGTCCATGCCCGCCAGCTCGCGGGCCATGTCGACGACGCCGAGGTTCCAGCCGCCGTCGCCCGAGATGAAGAGGGCGACGTGGGTGGGGCGCGCGGTCTGGTGGTACACGGTGACCTTGCCGAAAGGCTCGAGGTCGAAGGTCTCCTCAGTCGCCTTGGCGGCGGCCGGCAGGGCGAGGGAGAGCAGGAGCAGGGTCGCGGTCAGCGGTGGTGCCTTTTTCGTGGGGATCAATTTCTTGAAGCTCATAGGGCGCTCATTGTGCACCAACCGCGCCACCGGGCGAAGCCCCCGCCGGGCGTGCGAGGATCCAGTTGGCCACCGGCCCGTAATCCTTGCCGACGATGTGCTTGCCGGGCCGGATCAGCAGGTCGGCGAGGCCGTCGAGGTGGAGGCAGAAACTGTCCTTCTCCTGGCGGCCGTAGGCGCACAGGATCTTCCGGCCGCGGAGCTTCTCGAGCTCGGGCAGCATCGGCTGGCTGTCGTCGGAAGGTTTGCGGAGCCACTCCGAAGGGTGGAAGTGGAAGTCGGCGGTGCCGGTGGGGCTCATCAGCACGATCAGCGAGACTTTGTCTTTCAGGTCCGGCGGCAGCCGGGTGACCATGAAGGGCATGACGTCCGCCCCGAAGGAGTAGCCGATCAGGATCGCCTTCTCCTTGTGCCAGAGGGGGAGATAGACGCGCAGGACTTTTTCGAGGTCGTGGCCCACCTGGTCGGGTTTTTTCCGGCGCAGGAAGTAGCGGAGAGAGTTCCAGCCCACCACCGGGATCCCCCCTTTGGTCAGGCGGTCGGCGAGCCCTTTGTCGGTCACCGCCCAGCCGCCGTCGCCGCTGAGGATGAGGGCGAGCTCGTTCCCCCCTGGCGCCTGGGTGGGGACCTCGATCAGCGGAACCCCCTTCACCTTCTGAACGGTCCGGGTGGCATGCGGTGTGGTTTTTTTAGGAGCGGCGGCCGGCGGTTGAGGAGCGAGCAGGGCAAGGGCGAGCAGCGCGGCGTGCAACATGGGTGCGAAGGGTAGCGCGAATCGCGGCGATTCCGGAATTCTACTGTGTCAGATTCATTTGTCAGATTCACCTTGGCTTTGGCGCTGGCCCTCATCACCCCGGCCCTCTTCTCCCGTCCCCTCCCACCCTCCCTCACCGGGAGAAGAGGGAGAAAAGCAAAAGCAAAGACCAGGACCGTTTTTCTCCCCTCTTCCGGTGAGGACTCGGGCGGGGGGCTCCGACGGACAAGGCCAATTTGACAAAGTAATCACCTCCGTACCGCGATGTTAGCAGGACTTCGCCGCCTCGTAATCCTCCGGCGTATCGACATCCTGCACCACCCCCGCGTCGGCAACCTCCACCTCCAGCAGCTCGGCCAGGTGGCGGTCCCGGAGTTGCTTCAGGCCCACATCGGGATCGAGCGTGTCGATCTCGGGGATCAACGCGGAAGCGATCGCCATCGGATGGCCACGCTGGCCGCGATAGACCGGCAGGGCGAGCGGCGCGGCCGATTCCAGCATTCTGCGGACGACCTCGGCCACGGTCTCGGCCCGCAGATTGGGCAGGTCGGCGGGGGAGACGAGGAGGATCGTGCCCTGGCGGGCCAGCTCGGCGGCTCCTCCGAGCGTGTCGATCCCTGCCTGGATGCTGGTGAGCATGCCGCGCGAGGGATCGGGATTCACGGCGCACTCGACGCCGGCCCGCCGGGCCCACCCCTGCAGATCCTCATCGCCGGGGGAGGCCACCAGCACCACCTCTTCCGCGCCGCCGCCGAGCAGGGCGTTCACCACCGCCGCCACCATCGGACCGCCATGGACGGGGAGGAGGAGCTTGGGGCGGCCCATCCGGCCGGAGCCGCCGGCGGCGGGGAGGATGGCGACGATGCGGGAAGCCGGCATGGCGGTCAGGCCTCCAGGCGGCGCGCCAGCACGAGGGTCCGGTCGTCCGCGAAGGGCACACCGCGGGCGAACTGCTCGAGGTCCCGCGCGACGCTGCCGGCCAGCACCGCGCAGGGCCCGGCACGGTCCTTCAGGCAGACCTCGGTGAAGCGCTCCAGCCCGTATTCGTTGCTCTCCGGATCGGCGGCCTCGACGATTCCGTCCGTATAGAGAACCAGGACGTCTCCGGGCCTGAGGACCGTCTCGCCGGCGCTGTACGGCGCCTGGGCGAGGAGGCCGAGGGGAACTCCGGTCGCGCCCAGCTCCTCGGCGGTGCCCGCCGCCCGCAGCACCAGCGGCGGATTGTGGCCGGCGTTCGTATAGCGCAGACGGCCAGTCGCCGTCTCCAGCACGCCAAGGAACGCGGTGGCGTACTTTTCGGGCGGCGTGCGGCGGTAGAGCAGGCGGGAGAGGCGGGCGCAGATCTCGTCGGGGGGCAGGCCGTCCTCGATCGGACCGATGGAGAGCGCCTGGAGGGAGACGGTGAGCAGGGAGGCCGCCATTCCCTTGCCGGAGACGTCGGCCACCATCAGCACGCACTCGCGACCCTCGCGGCGGGTGACCACCTCGTAGTAGTCGCCCGACACCCCGCGCGACGGGATGTTGCCGCCGTAGAGCTCCCAGCCGGGGATCTCCGGCAGCCGGTCGGGGAGGAGGGCCACCTGGATGCGCCGCGCCAGCGCCAGCTCCTCCTGGAGACGGCGGCGCTCCGCGGCGTCCATCGTCAGCGCGAGGTTGCGCAGGTGGAGGGCGGCCACCGCAGCGAGCGAGACCAGCAGCTCCAGATCCTCCTCCGAGAACTGGCGGACGCCGGCGCGCGATTCGAGGACGATCAGGCCGAGCGTCCCCTCGGGATCGAGCAGGGGTGCGGCGATCAGGCTCCGGATGCCGGAGAGGAGCATGCTCTCGGCGGCGGAGAAGCGCTCGTCCGCCTGGACGTCGAAGACGATCGCGGCCATCCCTTTCTCGGCCACCTCGCGCGTCAGGCTGCGCGAGAACGTCAGCGCTTCGGTGCCGCCCAGGGAGGAACGGCTGGCGGCCGCCCGGTAGCCCCCCTCTTTCTCCTTGAGCCCCTCTTTCTCCTTGAGCCCATCTTTCTCCTTGAGCAAAATGGCGCCGCGGTCGGGGCGGAGGTGGTCGAACGCGCGGTCGAGGATCAGCTCCAGCAGCTCCTCCAGGGTGAGCGAGCGGCCGAGCGCCTGGTGGACCTCGTTGAGGAGCTTGAGGCGATCGGCGTAGCGGCGGAGGTCCGCGGGGCTGGCGGCGGCCGGCGCGCTCTGGCGGTCGAGCAGGTCGGCGGCGCGGCGGAACACCGTCCCATCCAGGAAGTCGTCCTCGGGCTGCGGAGCCTTGGGCGGAACGGGGGTGTCCAGGACGATCTTGATCAGGCTGTTGGAGATCTTGATCACGTCGCCCGGCCGTACCGCCGTCGCCTGCTGGATCGCCTGCCCGTTGACCAGCGTGCCGTTGCGCGAGCCGAGGTCCTCGACGAAGAGGTCGGGCCCCGTCCGGAAGAAGCGCGAATGGCGCCGGGAGAGGAAGGGGTCCGCGATCGAGAGGCCGGCGTCGAGGGCGCGGCCGACGACGAGGGCGTCGCCGCGCAGAGGGTGATCGAAGGGAGCGCCCTCGGCAGGGGTGATCTGGAGGCGGAGGGGAGGCGTGTCCACGGCTGGCTTTGGGAACCTCAGCCCAAGCCTATC
>DASWQX010000736.1:0-3226 GCA_036403495.1 Thermoanaerobaculia bacterium | reverse complement strand
GTGGTCGGCCAGGCGCGAGGGGGCGATGGTGTAGATGACGCCGAGGCGGGGACCGGTCCCCGGGTTGTTGGCGGCGGTCGCCGGATCGAGGTTGGCCGGCGTCCCCGGAGCCTCGCGGGTGAGGTCGGGGCTGATCACCGTCCAGTGCTCGCCGCCATCCTCGGTGCGGAAGAGGCGCTGGCGCGCGAAGTAGAGCACCCGCGGATCGCGCGGCGAGAAGATCAGCGGCAGCGTCCAGGTTTCGCGGTAGAGGTCGGGATAGCCGAGCGTGGGATCGACCGACCGCGTCTGCATCGTGCGCAGGTCGAGCCGGTCGACCCGGCCGCCGAAGATCACCTGCGGGTCCTTGGGGTCGGGCGCGATCTCGTCGCTCTCGCCGCCGGCGGTCACCTCGCGGAACTGGGTGAGGTCGATGCCGTCGTAGGTGTTGGTGCGGCTGGGGACGCCCGCGGCGCCGGAGTCCTGCTGCGAGCCGTAGACCCAGTAGGGGAAGCGGGCGTCGGTGCTCACATGGTAGAACTGGCCGGTCGGCTGGTTGTACCAGGAGCTCCAGGTGGCGCCGCCGTCGACCGAGACCACCGTCCCCTGGTCGACGCCGAGGATGCGCCGTTCCGGGCTCTGCGGGTCGATCCAGAGCACGTGGTAGTCGTCGCCGCCGGGGGCTCCCTTGACCGGCACGAAGGTCCTGCCGCCGTCCGCCGAGCGGAAGAGCGCGGTGTTGCAGGCGTAGACCACGTCGGGGTCCCGGGGCTCGACCGTGATGCCGCCGAAGTACCAGCCGCGCCCCCAGACCCGGTTGTCGCCACTCGCCCGCGTCCAGGTCGCGCCGCCGTCGTCCGACCGGTAGAGCCCTCCCGTCTCCGGCACGTCCACCATCGCGTACACCCGCTGCGGCCGGCTCGGCGCGACGGCGAGGCCGATGCGGCCCGGATTATTGGGGAGATGACCGGGCAGGCCGGCGAGCGCCGTCCAGTGCTCACCGCCGTCGGTCGACTTGTAGAGGCCGCCGCCGGGGCCGCTCGAAGGCGGATAGATGTGCCAGGGGGTGCGCCGGGTCGCCCAGAGCGAGGCGTAGATCACGTCGGGATTGCCGGGCTCGAAGGCGAGGTCGATGGCGCCCGTGTTCTCGTCCTTGAACAGCACCTTCGTCCAGCTCCTGCCGCCGTCGCGCGAGCGGAAGACCCCGCGCTCGGCGTTCGGGCCGTAGGGGTGCCCCAGCGCGGCCACGAAGACGACGTCCGGATTGCGCGGATCGACCAGCACGCGGCCGATCTGCTGCGAGTCGGCGAGGCCGATGTGCGACCAGCTCCTGCCGCCGTCGCTCGACCGGTACATGCCGTTGCCCTGGGCGATGTCCGAGCGCATGTCGGCCTCGCCGCTGCCGACGTAGATCACCTTGGGATTCGAGGGGGCCACCGCCAGGGCGCCGATCGAGCCCACCGGCTGGCTGTCGAAGATGGGCCGCCAGGTGCGCCCGGCGTCGAGCGTCTCCCAGACGCCGCCGTTGACGCTGCCGAAGTAGAAGTGCGCCGGCTCGCCCGGGACGCCGGTCACGGCCAGCACCCGGCCGCCGCGGAACGGGCCGATCAGGCGCCAGTGAAGGTCCTGGATCAGGGCCGGATCGACGGCGGCCATCGCCCTGGAGGCGATTGAGCCGGCGGCGGCGGCGATGAGGAGAGCGGCGGCGAGCAGACGGCGTGGGGGCATGGCTTCGAGGTCTCCGTACAGCGAAGGGACGGCATGCGTCGCGGGCAGCCCTCATCATAGACTCTCCCCGTCACGAAAGGAGAGACCCCGCTTGAGACCGTCAGCCCCGGCCGTCCTCGTAATCGCTCTCTCGGCGATCACCGCGTCTCCCCTGTTCGCGAACCTCGAGCTGACCTGGCCGCCGCCGCTCGAATTCGGCCTCTTCGCCGCCGGGTACCAGCCGCGGACCTCCGGCCTCGATCTCGGGCCGGGCCTCCACGTCGGTCTCGGCGGCGCGGCCGGCGCCGGAGCCGCGTTCACCGCCTACTGGAACCAGACCCTGTCCACCCGCTTCACCGCGAGCTATTTCAAACCCGGGATCGAGCTCTCCGGCAGCGCGGCCACCTCGCGGTCGGGAGGCGAGATCGAGCTGGTGCCGCTCGCCGCGATGGTGCAGCTCCGCGCGCACCGCTTCGTCCGCGTCGTTCCCTATGTCGAGGCCGGCCTCACCTACCTGCTCCTCCCCGCCTCGACGGTGAAGCCGGCCCTCGCCGCGTCCGGGGTCGCCAGCCTCCGGCGCCCGGACCACATCGCGCTGGTCACCGGCGCCGGGCTCAAGATCGCGCTCAAGGGTCCCTGGGTCGCCGATCTCGACGTGACCTACCGTCCCTTCGCCCAGTCGATTTTCGCCGCCACCGCCTCCGGCCAGGTGATGAAGGACGAGAAGATCGACGTTCACTCGCTGGCGCTCGCCAGCGGCCTCTCCTATCGCTTCTGAAAAGCGTGTATCGATGAGATGCCGACCGACACGTCGGTGACGCGTCGGCGATCCGTCCGTCGGACCGGCGGACTCCGGACGCCGCCCCGCCGCTCCTCGGAAATCCGTTCCATCCACGATCGATCTCAGGGTGGCATCACCCTTGCTATTTACTGGAATTGTCCGCCGCCATTATTTGCGCCATCAAGATCAACGATCGATTCCTCGACCACGGGTCGAAAGGAGACAACATGTCGAATTCACTGCAGGCCAACGCAGCCGGAACCCAGGCCCCTCCGGGTCAGCAGACCGTCGCGGTGACGAACGTTTCGGGTGGCCAGGCGACGACGACGATCCAGGCGCCGAACTCGGGCAACATCTGGTTCGCCTTCGGGATCGGTTCCGGCTCCGCCAATCTGACCGTCAACTTCAACGGCCAGAATTATCCCAATGTGCCGCCCGGCGAATACACTCTGAGTGGCGTCACAACGCCGCTGGGGCTGACGGTGAACGGCAACGGCAGCATGAAGCTCGCCTGGATCGCGTTCTGAGGCGCTCGCGTCGAACGAGCGAGCCGCGCTGCCGGCCCCGGCAGCGCGGCGTCGGCTGGCCGCGGCCTACTTCCCCTGATCCATGTCGTTGAGCTCGCGCCGCTCCTGATCCAGGCTGTTCATGGCGTCGATCTTCTCCTGCTCGGTGCCCTCCATGTTGCGCACCTCGTCCGCCTTCTTCGCGATCTCGGCCGATTTCTCTTCCATCCGGCGCGTCTTCTCGGCAGCCTCC
>DASWQX010000735.1:0-7629 GCA_036403495.1 Thermoanaerobaculia bacterium | reverse complement strand
GGGTTGAAACCCCAGGCTTTATGCCTGCGCCCCTGCGGGGCTGACTTCCAAACTCCCTCTAAGGGCTTCCCGGATGCGCCGTTCCAGTTCCGCCAGCTCCGGGCAGAGCTGAAGGAGCGCGCCGTAGCCGTTGAGGGCTTGATTCATGAGGACGTCTCTGCCTCCTCCTGGCGCCTTGGGATTGCCGTAAACCGCGAGAAAGGGAAGAAACACGTTTTCCTTGACGGACGCATCGCTCCGGATCGCCTGCCAGCGCGTCCCTAACCGGTCGCGATAGCCGGCCAACAGCCAGACTTCGACCTCCTGCTCGGCGGCACAGCACAGCAGCCGCACTCCCTGCCGGTCCGCCTCATCCTCCAATCCCCGGAACTCCGCGCTCCGATCCTTACCGTCGGCATCAGGAAGAAACAGCAAGAGATCCATGAATCGATAGTCCTCAAGGAGTTGGGTGCGCAGGAGTGTCTTTGCGTGCTCATAACCCCTCACACGGGGATCATCGAGAACGTCTACCCATGCATTGGGCTTACCGCAGCGCGAAAGGAGCCTTTTTACCAGAGGCTTGAGGATGTAGCCGTTGTTGGTGGGATCTTCCGGAACAACCCGCACCTTGAAGCTCAAAGCGCCGCCTCCATCCAACCTTGCAAGTACAGATCACTAATAGAGCGCTTCCTGACGAGCTCTATCAGATGGGGAATCTCGCTTAGCGGCTTGATGATCGAGGCACCAGTCTCCTCATCGCGCTTGCAGAAAAAAGTCGTATCATAGTCGCTCTCGTCAAGCCACGCGAGGACGACCGGAGAGTGGGTCGTGGCAAAGACCTGTGGACTATTCTCCGACGATTGGGACTTCAGAAGCTCGACAAGGAGACGAAGGCGGCTTGGGTGAATGCCGTTCTCGATCTCCTCGATCGTGATGACGTCAGGCATGTCCGGCTGGAAGAAGGCCGCGACGAGAGCCGCGAAGCGAAGGGTGCCGTCGGAGAGGATATTGGCGGGGAACACCAGCTTTCCCCTCTTGAGGGCGAAAAGAAGGTCCTCCTTGGCGCCCGGGAGAATTTCGATCTCCTCCGCTTCGGAACCCAGAAGCTCCCGTAGCCAGGAGACATAAGCCAAGCCATCAGCCTTCGAATCAAGAATGGATTTAACCAGAGAGGCGAAGTTCTCTCCGGATTCTCCGATTCGATGAGCGAACAAGGATGGGCTGTAGTCGCCCAGGATCTCGGGCACGGGCGCCAGACGCTGCATGTTGCTCAACAGCCTCACGCAAGCTTTCCGCTCCTCGTTTTCGGTGCCTTCGAGCAGCATCAGAAAGTCCAGCCCAGTCAAGGCAGGAAGAGCGGATCGCCCTTTCTGGCCCAAGTCTGGCAGCGCATAAGAACCGGACAGGGTCGTCGTCTGGTCGTCAACGCTGAAGACGGGCCTCGCGTCGACGTCCAACCTTTCGAAATCGATCGCCAGCCGGCGGTCCGGAGAAATACCGATCGCATAGGAAAACTCGTGCACACCTCGGGGAGCTCGCAGGCGAGCCCGGAAAACGATCGGGCCCTCATCCTCGCCTGGAGACGCTTGCCTCATGAATCTGGCCTTGCCGAGGCTGCCTCGAATTCCCGTCCAAACTTCGCTGGTCGCGCTCTTAGGCTTGCCCTGAAAGATCTCTTCGATCGAAAATCCGTTCCCGATTCCTTGGAACACTCTCAAAGCGTCGAGGAAATTCGACTTCCCGCTCGCGTTCGCCCCCACGAAGAGGTTGAGCTTCCCCAGCTTCAGACGGACCTTCTCCAGGCTCTTGAAGCCCCCGATTTCGATCTCTGTGATCACGCTTTCACCTCGGTTCGGAGCTGACACCGCCAGCACGGGAGGGATTCTATCCCAGCCATTCTGGAATCAGCCCAGAGGAGGAGTCAGCCAGCCGGCGGCTTCCGGGTGCGGTGGCGCTCGGCGGTCAGAGCGAGGATGCGCTGGAACTCCTCATCCTGCCGCAGACTGGCGAGGTCCTTCCGGTCCAGGTCGGCGGGATCGTCCAGGCCTTTTTCCACCGCGGTGCGCAGGGCTTGCAGGGCCTTCTTCCGGTCGGGCTTCGGCTTGCTCGCGTGGATGGCCGCGATGTCCACCCAGACGCCCGGATCCTCGGGGCTGATCTCGGCGCCGAGGGTCAGCATGAGGATCGCGCGGTCGTACTCCTTCTTTTCGAGGAGCGACTGGGGCTGGTAGAACATCGTCTGCCCCATGTAGGTGTTGAGGATGCGCTTGGCCGACAGGCTCTCCTCGGGGTCGGCCGAGGCGGCGCGCTTCCGGAGCTCGGGGACCTTGAGAGCGGCCGCGATCTGCGCCACGGTCACCGGCGGGCCCCCCGGATTGACGTTCGCCAGGATCGACGGCCCGTTGGCGAGGATCTCCTTGTCGCGGCGGTCGCGGTCGGCGCGTGCGCGGATCTCCTGCTGGCAGGCCGGCGAGGCGGCCAGGGCGGCGGCCTCGCGCTCGGCCTCGGCGACGTCGTGGAGGCCGGCATAGTCCTTCGCCATCGCCGACCAGGTGTGGAGGGCGTCGGCGGGATGGGCGGCGGCGAGGGCGCGCGCGTGGTCGCGGTCGCGGCTCCACTCCGCCTCGATCATCGCGACGTTCTTCGCGCGCTTGCCGTCCTTCATCGCCCGCAGCTCCATCCAGCCGACCGCTTGGGTGGCGAGCTCGACGGGCGGCCAGTCGTGGAGGCCTGAGAAGTGCTCGATCCGGTGCGGCAGGCCGAGGTTCCCCATCGCGGCGTCGAGGTCGTTCATCTCGTAATAGTTGAAGTCCCGGTCACCCACCGTGCCGAAGAAGGCGAAGGGATTGTCCTTCTTCGGCGGCGTGCCGAACGGAAAACCAGCGCCGGCGGCGATGATGCCGGTGATCGACCCAGGCACCGTCAGGGCCAGGATGCAGGCGAAGCGCACGGTGCCGGAGTAGCCGGCGGCGTAGACCCGCGAGTCGTCGATGGCAAAGCGGGCATGGGTGTCGGCCCACATCGCGTGCATGGAGGTGAAGTTGGGTTCCATGGGGCCGTCGCTCGCCGAGCTCCACGAGCTGACCAGGATCCACCCGTACTTCTCGGCCGCCGCCTGGAAGATCTTTGCGACCCGCCGCCCCTGGGCGCGCGCGTCGAAGGCGTAGAGGATCGGCCAGGAGCGGTCCGGCGTGTAGTTGGACGGCAGGTAGAGGGCGTAGGCCTGGTCGGGCTGGCCGGCGCAGGTCACTTTCTCGACCAGGGTGCCGCGCGGCAGCTCGGCGGGCCGGGGCGGAGGCGGGGCCAGCAGCATGGCGGTCGCGAGGAGCGGGAGGATCATGGCCCTTCAGGATAACTGAATTCTGGATGGGACGGAACGACGAATTGCGCAAGAAGTGGCAGGGAATCCGATTAGAATGGACGGCCAGCCGGCCTGGTATACACTCTCGGTCTTCATCCGTGTCATGAGGATTGCCATGCTCACTCGCCGATTCCTGGTTTCCTTCGCTCTCGCCGTCGCGGTGATCGCACCCGCGGCCGCCGCGGACGGTCCGTTCCGCGACCTCGCGCTCGACTCGATCCAGAACCTTCCGGCGCGCGGCGGCTCCTGGGAGACTCCCTTGCCGCGCCACTTCCGGGCGCTGGAGGTGGATGTCAAGGCGCTGGAGACCCTTCTCGATCGGGCGCCGGCCGAGCGCTCGGCGGCCGCCGCGGTTTCGCCGCTCGTGATCGCCCTCCCCTATCCGGATGGCAGCGACCGGCGATTCCGCGTCGAGGAGTCGCCGATCCTGGAGCCGGCTCTGGCGGCGAAGTTCCCGGAGATCCGCACCTTCGTCGCCCAGGGGATCGACGATGCCACGGCGACCGCGCGCCTGAGCCTGACGTCCCTGGGCTTCCACGCCATGGTGCTGTCGACGGCGGGGACGGTCTTCATCGATCCCTACCGGAAATGGGACGCGCGCTACGCCCTTTCCTATTTCAAGCAGGACGCCCGCCGGGCCGCCGGACCTCCTTTCCATTGCGACGTCAAGGACGCGCCCGTGAACGACGAGATCGAGCGGGCGACGACGCCGACGACTCCGACGACGCCGGTAACCGCCGCCGCCTCGGGGACCCAGCTCCGCACCTACCGCCTGGCGCTGGCGGCCACCGGCGAGTACTCGGCCGCGGTCTGCGCGCCCAATCCGGCGGCGGTGGCCTGCGCGATGAACGCCATGGTCGTCTCGATGAACCGGGTCGACGGCGTCTACGAGCGCGAGGTGGCGATCCGCATGGTGCTGATCGGCAACGATGATCTGATCGTTTACACGGACGGCACGACCGATCCGTACACCAACAACGACGGCGCCACCATGCTGGGGCAGAACCAGGCCAACCTCAACAGCGTCATCGGGTCGGCCAACTACGACATCGGCCACGTCTTCTCGACCGGCGGCGGCGGCATCGCCCAACTCCGGGTGCCCTGCACGGCCAACAAGGCGGAGGGGGTCACCGGCAGCTCCAGTCCGACCGGCGACGGCTTCGACATCGATTACGTGGCGCACGAGATGGGGCACCAGTTCGGCGGCAACCACAGCTTCAACGGCACCACCAGCAACTGCGGCGGCGGCAACCGCAACGCGTCGACGGCCTACGAGCCGGGGAGCGGCTCGACGATCATGGCCTACGCCGGAATCTGCGGCGCCGACGACCTCCAGCCGCACAGCGACGACACCTTCCACACCAAGAACTTCGACGAGATCGTGGCGTTCTCGACCGGCACGGGAAATTCCTGCGCCGTCGTCACCGCGACCGGCAATACGCCGCCGGTGGCCAACGCCGGCGCGGCCCACACGATTCCTAAGATGACGCCGTTCACCCTCGCCGGCTCAGCCACCGACGGCGACAGCGACGCCCTGACATATATGTGGGAGGAATTCGACCTCGGCACGGCCGCGCCGCCCAACGACGACGTGGCCGCGATACGGCCGATCTTCCGTTCGTTCGTGCCGCTGACCGTGCCGAGCCGCACCTTCCCGCGCCTCGCCGACATCCTCAGCAACACCCCGACGTTCGGCGAGTCGATGTCGACCCGGAACCGCACCATGACGTTCCGCATGACCGCGCGCGACAACCGGGTGGGCGGCGGCGGAGTCAACTACGCCTCGACGACGGTGACGATCAACGCCGCCGCCGGGCCGTTCGCGGTCACCCAGCCGAACACGGCGGTGAGTTGGTTCGGCAACAGCACGCGGACGGTGACCTGGAACGTGGCCAACACCACGGCCGCGCCGGTGAGCTGCGCCAACGTCGCGATCGACCTCTCGACCGACGGCGGCACGACCTTCTCCCCGCTCCTGGCGTCCACCGCCAACGACGGCTCGGAAGTGGTGACGATCCCCAACACGCCGAGCTCCCAGGCGCGCGTCCGCGTCTCCTGCGTGGGCAACATTTTCTTCGACATCTCGGACGCCAACTTCACGATCTTCGCCGACGACGGCCTGCCGGATCCGACCCTGGCGTCGGTCTCCCCCACCAGCGGCCCGATCGGCGGCGGCACGGCGGTGACGTTGACCGGCACCGCGTTCGTCAACGGCGCGACGGTGCTCTTCGGCGCCACGGCGGCGACCTCGGTCACGTTCAACAGCGCCACCTCGGTGACCGCCGTCGCGCCGCCGCACGCGGCCGGCACGGTCGCGGTCACGATAACCAATCCGGACGCCAGGAACGCCACGTTGAACGGCGCGTTCCAGTATTTCGATCACAGCAGCATGTTCATCTTCCTGAACGGCTTCGAAACCGGCGATCTCGTGCCGTGGAGTGGGTTCGCGCCCTGAGGGACCGGACCGAGATATAGTCCCGGCCCATGAAACGCATCGCGTTCGCTCTGCTCGTCCTGCTGGCCGCCGGTTGCGGGCGTTTCGGCAATGAAGCCGATTCGGCCAAGGCCGGCTCGCACGCCCAGCGGATCATCGTCATCAGCCAGGAGTACAACGAGATCATCTGGGACCTCGGCGCCCAGCAGGACGTCGTGGGCGTCGACCTCTCCAGCACCTATCCGCCGGCGGTGAAGAAGGTGCAGACGGTGGGCTACCACCGTGCCCTCAGCGCCGAGGGGATCCTGTCGCTGAAGCCGACGCTGATCGTCCACGACGGCAACATCGGGCCGCCGCAGGTGCTGCAGCAGATCCAGAGCCTGAAGATCCCCACCGTCACGTTCAAGGCGAAGAACGATTCGATCGACGGCACCAAGGCGCTGATCCGCGAGATCGGCGCCTACTTCCATAAGGACGCGAAGGCCGAGGAGATCTGCCGCAAGCTCGACGCCGACCTCGCCGCGTCGCTGGCGGAGGTCAAGCGCTACACCGATACGCCGCGGGTGGCGGTGATCCACTTCGGCCGCGCCTCGAACATCTACCTGGTGGTCGGCAGCGGCGGCAAGGGGGACGGCGGCGGCGCCGGGAAGATGATCGTCTGGGCGGGCGGCAAGATGGCGATCGATAAGGAGGGGATGGAGCGCATGGCCTCGCCCGAGGTGGTGGCGAAGGCGAATCCGGACGTGCTGCTGATGACCGAGTTCGGCTACGACCGGCTGGGCGGCTCGCTCGACCAGATCAAGGCGCTGCCGGGAGTGGCGACCAGCAACGCGGCGAAGACCAACCGGATCTATCGGGTGGCCGAGCACGACCTGATGTATCTCAACCCCGACTCGGGCGCCAACGTCGCCAAGATCGCCAAGCTGATCCATACAGGGAAATGACGGCGAGGCGCAGCCGCACGCGCGCCGTGCTCGCGGCTCTCACGGTAGCGATGATCGTCGCGGCCTTGGTCTCGATCCGCTACGGCGCGCTCGACTTCTCCTGGCGGGAGATGACGTCGGCCACGGCGGCGCTGCTCTCCGGCCACACCGGCGGCACGCTCGACGAGCGGATCTTCGCCGAGCTCCGCGTCCCCCGCGCGCTGCTCTGCCTGTTCGTCGGCGCCAGCCTCGGCGTGGGGGGCACGCTGATGCAGGCGCTGTTCCGCAATCCGATCGTCGAGCCCGGGCTGGTCGGCACCTCCAGCGGCGCGGCGTTCGGCGCCGCCCTCTTCTTCGTGCTCGGGTCGGCGCTCGGCTTCGAGGCGAGCCCCTGGGCGCTGCCGCTCGCGGCCTGCGCCGGCGGCGTGCTCGCCACCGGCCTCGTGTTCGCGCTGGTGCAGGGGGGGCCCGGCGGGCGAGCTTCGGTGGCGGCGCTGCTGCTCACCGGCCTGGCGGTGAACGCGCTGTTCCTGAGCGGCATCGGCTTCCTCACCTACATCGCCCGCGATCCGCAGGCGCGCTCGATCGCCTTCTGGAACCTCGGCACGCTCTCGGCCGCCAACTGGCAGATGGTGGAGGTGGTGGGCGCCGCGACGGTCGCCGGGACGCTGCTCGCGATGCGCTACGCCAAGCCGCTCAACGCGCTGTTGATCGGCGACGACGAGGCCACCTACCTGGGCGTGAACGTCGGCCGGTTGAAGTGGATCGTGCTCGCCGTCAACGTCGGGATGGTGGCGATCGCCACGGCGTTCACCGGCGTGATCGGCTTCGTGGGGCTGATCGTGCCGCACATCCTGCGTATGATCGGCGGCGCGGACAACCGCTATCTGATCCCCGGCAGCGCCCTGCTCGGAGGGACGCTGCTCAGCCTG
>DASWQX010000734.1:0-2570 GCA_036403495.1 Thermoanaerobaculia bacterium | reverse complement strand
AATCAACGACTTTTGTTTATAGCCAAGCGTCATCATGGCAAATTTCGTCAGCGTCGAACCACGGGATGTCACCCGCCGCCGCCGGCGTAGGCGGCGAGGATCCGCCGCATCCGGCCGACGCCGCGATCGATCTCGGCAAGGGGGATCCGCTCGTCGGTGCTGTGGATCCCCTTCGAGTCGTCCGGCGACAGCTTGAACGGTGACAGGCCATAGGCGGGAATCCCCCGCTCGCGGAAGAAGCGCGAGTCGGTGAAGCCGGCGATGAAGGTGGGGACCACCGGACCGTCCGGGCTCAGCACCTTGACGATCGCCGCGTAGAGCCGGCCGGAAGCCGGCGACGCCGCCGAAGGGGGCGCGGTCACCAGCACCTTCACGGCGAGTTCCTTCCCCAGCCGGCGTTCGACCTCGGCGAGAAAGGCGGCGGAGTCGGTGTCCGGGAGCAGCCGGATGTCGAGCAGCGCCGAGGACCGCTCGGGCACCACGTTGATCCGCTCGCCGCCGCGCAGCACGGTCACCTGGATGGTGTCGAGAAAGAGGTTGGCCATGCCCGGCATCAGGAACTCCTTCGGCCCCCCCTCCGCGATCACCGCGTCGATGTTGGCGAAGACCCGCCGCCAGCGGTCGTTCTGCAGCGGCGCGATGGCGTGGGAGTAGTCGCGCACCGGCGGGGTCACGCGCCAGCGGGCCGGCTCGCCGAGGAGGCGCCCGAGCCCCTGGATGAGCTGGTGGTTGGCGCTCTCCGGGTTGAGGCCGGCGCCGTGGCCGCCGCGGCCGGCGGTCGAAACCTCCAGCCAGAGCGGCCTCTTCTGCGCCACCTCGATCCCCCACCAGAGGAGCTTGCCGCCGGCGCCGGTCTGGCTGCGCCCCCCCTCGCAGATCACCGCCTCGACCCCCTGGAAGAGCTCGGGGTGATGGGCGACGAGCCACCCGGTGCCGTTCAGGCCGCCGTTCTCCTCGTCGGCCACGGCCAGGAAGACGATGTCGCGCTCCAGCGGGACCCGCCGGCGCTGGAGGTCGACCATCGCGGCGAGTTGGGCGATGCCGAGGCTCTTATCGTCGATCGCGCCCCGCCCCCACAGCAGCCCCCCCTTGATCAGGCCGGCGAACGGCGGCACGGTCCACCCCGGTCCCGGAGGGACGACGTCCATGTGATGGAGCAGGAGGATGGCCCGCCCGCCGCTCTTCGGCGAGGCCAGCCGGGCGATCAGGTTGGCGCGGCCGTCCGGATTGGCGACCACCCGCGAGGCGATCCCCGCCTTCTGGAGCAGGCCGGCCAGGAAGGCCGCCGCCCGCGCCTCATTGCCGGGAGGGTTCGAGGTGTCGATCCGCAGGTACTGCTGGAGCCATCCCGCCGCTTCCGACAGTGGTGCCGAGGGCTCCGCGGGGAGCGGCGGCGACAGGAACAGCAGTGCCGCGAGAAGGGAAAGGGCCAGGGGCCTAGGCACGATCATCATCGGAGAGCCGTCGAGAAACCGTCAGGAAAAACAAAGTGGGGGTCTCCGTCTCGAGACCCCCGTGGGAAGAGAGCTTGAATCGCTTTGGGTGTCGTGTGGGCTGTGAGGCCCGTTCGCTGTTTCTTCTGCTTCTCTACTAGCGGACTGCTTGCTGCTAGTTGGTCTTCTGCGGCCAGCGGACGAAGAAGCCGTCGGCCCAGACGATGTCCTGGTCGTAGTCGGTCGGATCGAAGCCGGCGACCGTGTAGGTGCCGCTCGGAACGCTGGCGTCACGACCGCCGGAACCGATCGCCATCACCTGCGGCTGCAGCACGTTGGTGGTCTCGAGCCAGTAGTGGAAATCCTTCTTCCAGCCGTCCTTCTCCGGGATCGACTGCACGTACTGCGGAACCAGCACGGAGGCCACGGTCGTCGCGTCGGAAGCCGAGTACTTGCTGAGGTCGACCTCGGTCGCGGAGGCGCCGGCGGCGGCCGCACCGACCTGGTCTGTCAGCCACGAGAACATCGCGGTTCCGATGTTGCGCATATCGGCCACCGTCCGCTTCTGCTTCGCCTTCTGCAGAGCGTCGAGGAAGTTCGGGATCAGCAGCGCGGCGATGATGCCGATGATCGCCACGACGATCAGGAGCTCGATGAGCGTGAAGCCCTTCTGCCGGTTACGAGTACGGATCTTGGTCAACATTGTTTGGGTCTCCTCCCCCTGGTTTGAATCTATCCTCCGGATCATCCGCGAGGCGTGTCGGTTTGGGTATAAAGCAGGGTCGGTGCCAGGGGTTCAACAACCCTAAGTCCTTTGTTTTCTTGCAGTTCAAATTAGGTCCCGACAAATTTTGACACCGTTTCCTAGCACTAAGTGTCAGAGACCAGCCGGCGGACCAGCTTCTTGTAGATGTCCACGCCGTCGGCGAAGGCGGGCACCGCGAAGCGCTCGTTGGCCTGGTCGACCTGCAGGGTGTCGGTGTTCATCAGCAGGAAGGGCGAGAAGCCGTAGGTCGGCACGTTCTGCGTGCGGAAGAAGCGCGCGTCGGTCGCCGTCCAGGCGAGGAAATAGGGCCCCACCGGCGCCTGCGGATAGGCGTCGTGCAGGGTCGACACGATGGTCTTGTAGACGCGGCT
>DASWQX010000733.1:0-7227 GCA_036403495.1 Thermoanaerobaculia bacterium | reverse complement strand
CATCCGCCGCAACGCGATCGTGATGCCGGCGGGGTACGAGGTGCTCGCGTGCAACGTGCCGGCGCAGATCCTGATCCAGCCGGACGGCCGCTCGCGGGTGAGCCTGATGCACACCGTCCCGGAGGCGCTGCCGGTGACGATCGAGGCGCGGAGGTCGGCGGTCGCCAGATCGGACTCCGCCGAGAGCGAGCGGCTGGCCGAGCGGGCGCATCAGGACCGCGACATCGTCTATTTCCTGCAACCGCCGGAGACGCACGCCTTCGACCTCTACCACGACTACACGGAGTCGCGGCCCGGGGTGGACCGCTACCTCAACGTGGTGCGCGCGGGGAGCGCCGCCTCCAAGCCGTCGGCCCGCGTGCTCGACACCGGCGAGGTGCTGCGGGTGGAGACGGTGAAGGGGGACGATCTGATCAAGGCCGGCCTCGAGAAGGGGGAGGAGGGCGAGGTCCCGGCCGGCTCGGAGGTGGTGGTCATCCACTTCCCCGCGGCGCCGGAGGGGGGCTCGGTGCGCCTGCGGATCTCCGAGACCTACACCGATCCCAAGAGCTACCGGCTGGAGGGGGACGAGCTGGTGTTCGACCGCACCTTCGGCCGCGCCCGCGACTCCGTCGTCCTGCCGGCCGGCTGGTCGCTGACCGCCAGCTCGGTCCCGGCGCGGGTCTCCGAGACGCCCGACGGCCGCATCCGCCTCGACTTCGTCAACCCCCGCAACGACGAGATCGCGGTGCTGATCCGGGCTCGACGGCGTCCGGCCGGGCCCGACGGCAAGCCCTGACGGAATTCGCTCGCCGAAAATCGCCTTTCCTGGATGGCAGCGGGAAGCACGTCCCGCCGCCTCCTGGATTGGAGACTCCCGTGAAGCAGCACCTTCGATGTATCGCACTCGTGCTGATGGCGGCGGCGGCGCCGCTCGCCGCGGCCAGCCCCCGCTGGACGCCGATCGGACCGCCGGCCGGCCCGATGTCGGCCCGTCTCGTCCTCGACCCGATAAGCGGCAGCCGCGCCTACGCGATCACCGCGGCAGGGCTCCTGCGCACGCAGAACGGCGGCCGCACCTGGGGCTCCGTGCAGAGCGGTCTCGACGGCCAGCCGTTGACGGTGACGGTCGACCCCACGCACCCCGGGAGGATCTACGCCTCCGTCCAAGGCCTCGACTACCGGACATCTCTCCGCCGCAGCGACGATTACGGAGATCATTGGACCGTCCTCTACAGCCCCCCGGGCACGATCCTGGCGGCTCCGCAGACCCTGGAGGTCGATCCCTCCGCGCCGGCCACGCTCTACTGGCTCCGCAACCACCTCCTCTTGCGCAGCCGGGACGCCGGCAAGAGCTGGAGCTGCATCCCGGTCGGCCTGTCCTGCTCCGGCCCGACCTTCGTGCCGTTGACGGCCTTCGCGCTCTCTCCCGTCCGGCCGGGGACGATCTACGTCCAGGACGACGCCGCTTTCTATACGAGCTTCGACGCCGGCGCCACCTGGACGCGCTCCTTTCTGCCCCTCAACCCTCCTCCGGGACCGGGCGCCAGCGCCAAGTCCGCGCTTCAGGCGACGCCGGAGATCTTCCCGACCCGGACGCCGCACCAGCTCTACCTGCAGGCCGGTTACGTCAGCTCCGCGTGCTTCCTGCGCAGCGACGACGACGGAGCGACCTGGCACGCGTACCTGCGGGACCGGACCTGCGGCAACCCGGCGGTCGATCCGGACGATCCGGACACGATCCGTATCGCCGTCGACACCAACCTCTACGCCGACCCGCGGCTCTGGGTGTCTCACGACGGAGCCGAGACGGGGGCCTTCGTGAGCGCCCTGCCCGCGCTCGGCGACCTGTACGACTTTCCGGGGGGCAATTTCCTGCTGGCTGGGGATCAGGGTCTCGCCCGCGCCACGGCCGAGGCGGGGCCCTGGCTGCCGGCCAACCGCGGCTTCTCGGCGTCGGCGGTCAGCTTCCTTTTGCCCACCGTGGACGGCCTGCTCGCGGCGCCGACGCTGCCGGACGACTTCGCAGCGCCGCCGCCGGCGCTGCCGCTGCTGAGCTCCGCCGACGGCGGGCATTCCTGGTCAAGCGAGCCGCTGATCGACGCCGCGACGCTCGCCGCCGATCCGCGCGATCCGCTCCACCTGATCGCCTCGTCCTCCCGTTTCGAGTCCTGGTCGACGGTGCACTACCGGGTCCTCGAGAGCCGCGACGGCGGCCGGACCTGGAACGGCGTGGTGGCTCCGCAGCTCGAGATTCCGCTCTTCGTCAGCTTGGCGATCGATCCGTTCGACGCGCAGACGTTCTACGGCGGCGCCGTCGACGGCTTCTACCGCAGCCGCGACGGCGGCCTCACCTGGCAGCGTTCAAACGCCGGCCTGCCGATCAACACGGAGTGCGACGAGCATTTCTGCGCCTCGAACTACGTGAGGACGATCCTCCCCGACTCCAGGATGGCGGGCCGGCTGACCGTCCGTTTCGAATACGAGGTCTACGGCAGCGTGGACGGCGGCGCTCACTGGTCGTTCCGGAGTCCCGTCAAGGCGAGTCTGGGCGTGAACCTCCTGGCGCGCGGTCCCGGCGATGCCCTGCTGGCGGTCGGCGGCGGCGACCGGCCCGCCGACCTGACCCGGATCGGCGTGCTCTACCGGAGCACCGACGAAGGCCGGACCTGGACGCGAGGGGGCCGGCTGCCCTCCGGCGCCGGCCTGCCGGGGACGCTCGCGTTCACCGGCCTGGTGGCGAACGAAGGGGGTATTTTCGTCGGCACCAATCTGCTGGGCGTGCTCTGGAGCCGCGACGGCGGAAATTCCTGGGCGCCGCTCAACGACGGCCTGCCGACTCCGGCGGTCGACGGGCTCGCCGCGGACCCGGTCGACCCGAGGCGCGTCTACGCGATCGTGCCTCAGAACGGGGTCTATGCGATCGAGGTGCCGTAGGAGCCTGATCCTCCTATAATCCGCCGCGTGAAAGCGCTCGGTTTTGACCGCTTCGGTGGCCCTGAGGTCCTCGCTCTTTGCGATCTGCCCGACCCGGCTCCCCGGCCGGGTCACGCGATCGTCCGCACGCAGGCGATCGGCCTGAATTTCGCGGACGTCTACCGCCGACGGGGGAACTACCACCTGGCCGGCGATCCCCCCTGGATCGCGGGGTATGAGGGGGCCGGCGTCGTCGAGTCGAGCGAAGAGGGACCGTTCCAGGTGGGGGACCGCGTCGGCTTCGCGGACAGCCCGTTCGCCAACGCCGAGCTGGTCTCCGTCCCTTTCGACAAGCTGATCCTGCTGCCGGACGACATCGCGTTCGACACCGCCGCGGCGCTGCTGCTCCAGGGGCTGACCGCGCAGTACCTGACCCGCGACAGCCATCCGTTGCGGCCGGGCGAGTCGGCGCTCGTGCACGCCGCGGCCGGTGGGGTGGGGCTGCTGCTGGTGCAGATCGCCAAGGCGCTCGGCGCCCGCGTCCTCGGCGTGACGTCGAGCGAGACGAAGGGCCGCCCCGTGCTCGACGCCGGAGCGGACGCGGTTGCGCTCGATTCGGAGGACTGGGTGAAGGCGGCGCACGATCTCGCCCCCGGCGGGGTGGACGTCGCCTACGATTCCGTGGGAATCACCCTGCCGCGGAGCTTCGATGCGGTGCGCACCGGCGGTCACGTGGTCTTCTACGGCATGGCGGGGGGCGATCCGCCGCTCGTCGATCCCCGCATGCTGATGGACAGTTCGAAGAGCCTCACCGGCGGCGACCTCTGGAACGTCCTGCGCACCGCGGAAGAACGCCGCAGCCGGGCCGCGGAGCTCTTCGGCTGGGTGCGGGCGGGGAGCCTGAAAGTCCACATCGTCGCGCGCTTTCCGCTCGCCGAGGGGGCCGCGGCGCACGCCTTGCTCGAAAGTCGGAAGAGCTCGGGGAAGGTGCTGCTGATCCCCTGACGCCGGCCTCTACCTCCGCCGGCGACCGGGGGCGCGGCAGAGGCCAGAGACATAAGATCTGTGCCGCCTCATTTAATCTCCTGCAAACGCTATTCTTGGCGGGAGACAGCGTAGAGAACATAGCCTCTGGAATCGACAATGACAACCGCCTCTCTGAAGGCACTAGCTCTGCTCGCCATCCTCTTTGACATCACCGAGTGCTCGTGCAATCTCCTCGACAGCCGCGCCTGCCATCGTCGCCTCTTCCGAAGGAAGCTTGGACCACTGGCGGTCCAGAGCCACCGCATAGATTTCTTCCAATGAATCGAGCGCGACACTTATGCGAAGTTCCGCTGGATCGTTCGCATCCGCCAAATGATCGGCGAGAAAGGTCGCAGCGCCCAAATATTGTCCCAGGCGAGCGATGCTGATCGAAAGGCCGCGAATTCGCTCCGTGGCCTCGAGTAGCTGTCTACGTGGCAACGAGTCTGTTGTCATCATTTCTTGGGCGGCGTGTAGTACAGTAGTGATAGTGGAGCCGGGTGAAAGGCCGGCTGTACTCGTAGGTGCTCCGAGCCAAGGATTTTATGATGCCAGCTATAGGACCGCTGGCTTCTAACCTTCGCTTGTGACCATGCGGTTTATAGCCTTGGAACCTCACGACGAATCCAACTGTTCTTGGTCTCCTTGCCGATGTCCCTTAGCTTTGGCAGCGCTTCCCTTGCGCGAAGTATACCTAAGCCGCGGGCGGCAAATCCCTGGAGATTCTCTGAATCCAGGTAGTCGAGAAGTACAGGCACGATCCTTCTGTCTTGCGTCTTAGCCGCCGCGATGCTGAGTAAGCCACGAGCATTAGCGCTTCGAGGGTCTCGCAATAAGCGAACGAATGCGTCGACGTCCCCTTTTCCTCCAATGAGATCCAAGGTGTTCGCAATAGCCCATCGAAAGGATTTCGCCTCGACACCATCATCATTAAGAGACGAGTCGAACTCATCAATCAAGGCTCTCTCCGCCTTTCCCTTGGCCTCCTTTGTTCCCAGGGATCGAACGATGATCTCTTTCATCATGTAGGTCTCTACCGTTCCCAACATTCTAACCAAGACGGGAATAGCGGCGGGATAAGGACCCCGAGTATTCATGAGATCTTGAGTGGAAGTAACAGATACCCCCACTCCTCCGAGAGCATGGACAACCGACTCATCCTCGAGGCGCTCTTGTTCATTCATCTTGGCATACCTAGACTGGTGGCAACACCTTCAGCACAGGCGCGCGGCGGCCTGCGGGAGGTGGCGATCAGAGTCCTGCGCCCCTCCTGCGACCTCGGCCAGCTCGCCGCCGCCTATGAGCCCCGCATGTCTGAGAGGACTCAAATGCCTAACGTCAGCTAGCCGGCCTTGATCGATAGGTATCACCACCTTAACTATTGATCGGTAAGAAATATAACGCCAGCCAGGAGAAATTTTCAGAATTAGCGCTGAACTAGTAACAACGACCGCGTTATCGAGCGACCTATCCAAGTTAAGATAAACCCCTATAGGAAGTTCGTCACTTTTTAAAGGAAGGTCGCCAGGAACTTCGCAAAATGAGGCCGTAAAGAAATTAAATCTCCGCATTCCACGGAATACCCTCTGGACTCTCGAAGCAACCGAAATCATAAGCGTCACTTAGGTTGAAGCTTAATTACTATGTACCCTGTGGCGCCCTGCGTCTGCATTCCATTCCTCCGCGCCAGTACCGCAAGAAGCAATTTTCCCTTGGCCGAAGCTTAGTTATGATCATTCATAGTAACCGTCTCGATATGACTAACTCGAACCAGCGACAACACGCGACTAGGAACAGATCTAGGATGCCATTCGAACGTGCCCGTGAACACCCCTCTAACCATAGAGTCGTCATTCACTGGAGACGAATAGATTTTCTTTAACAGCTTCTGCACCGATTTGGAATGCCATACTCTTTGAGGTATGAAGAGGGCAACGCCTTGAGTGGCCCCCCGACTCTCGAGAAGCACTATAGAATGTCTCCTGTCGCTGAGAATGTATGCAGAAATTCTTAAAAGTTTACCATCAAATAATTCGGGGTGGCTCACAATAGCCTCCACGTGACTTTCCTGAGGCTCGGCACAGTAAGCCGAACGCGCACCAAGCACAAATAAGGTACAGGCGACTGGCAGCCAACAACGCAATCGCGACGTCTTAATCATTGGCAATTTCCTCCGGCGGCGCACCAAGCTCTAGTGGATGCTTCGGCTTCTCGCTCGATATTGACTCGACTGATTCCGGTCGCCTGTGTCCAGGTATGCCAGGGTGCATCTATCTGGAGGCCTTCGTATACATAAGCTTCGCTTCGGGCGGCGTTAAGCTCAGTATGTTTCTCCATGCTTCGAGTTGAAGGGTTGCCGAGACGCTTATCATCGATTTCATGTCGGCCCTCATGAGCGACGGTACTTGCGATCTCTGCGCGGAATTTAGGCGTCTCTCGACCACCGTTTATCAACTCTGCTAGCGCTAAGTTCACAGATATCGTTGCCTTTCCACCCTGCGAGTCTGAGCTTCCCAACTCCTGGTTTCCACCAACTCGAACAGTGACTCCATTGTCAACCCCTTCAGAACCGTAGAATGTCAAAATGCTTTGGAGATCGGTTCGACTGCTTGATTTTTCCGGCAAATTGCTGAGAGCGTTGCCGATGTCTTTGATCGCCTGGCTTATTACGCTACAGTTTTCACTGGTTCCCGCACATAAGTACTTGCCCTTAGGATCCGTAAGTTTTGCGGATTATTGCGCACATATGCGTACCGATTCCAAGACTGCGGAATTGCTATTGCCTTATTCATGTCAAGTACTGGGTCCATTGATAAAAACCGTCCTGTCAACGAGCTCTCATGCCGCGCATGCATGTAGTCCAGGTCATCTCCCGACCCGCCCGGATTCCCCAGATCCCGCTCATGCCCGGTGAACTTCGCGCGGATGGTGTCCTGGTTGAAGGCGGTCGCTTCTTCGCCGTAGGGGTAGTAGACGTGGTAGGCCGCCTGCTGGCCTAGATTGTTGGAGACGAGGCGCGGGGTACCCAGGTGGTCGAGGTGGAAGTGGCGGGTTCCGGCCGGGGTTTCGGCGGCCAGGAGGAGGCCGCCGCGGTAGATGTAGTCCTCGGCGACGCTCCAGGTGCCGTTGTTGCTGTACTCGCGGAGGACCTTGCCGTCGAGGCCGCGCAGGGTCCAGAGGGAGGTGTTGTCGGTCTTGTAGGACCAGGCCCTCTCGTCGTCGGCGGTATAGAGGTAGGCCCATTCGTCGGTGAGGGTCTTGTAGTCCCACATCAGGTGGAACGGGTCGTAGGTGTACTGGTTGCCG
>DASWQX010000732.1:0-5152 GCA_036403495.1 Thermoanaerobaculia bacterium | reverse complement strand
CGCCGCCCTGATCGTCCTGGTTGTAGCGGCCGCCGGGATCTGGTTCCACGGGCGTCTGACGGCGAGCCTGCCGCAGCTCGACGGCGAGGCGCGGATCCCCGGGATGTCGGCGGCGGTGGACGTCGAGCGCGACGACCTCGGCGTGCCCACGATCCACGCCGCCAACCGGCTGGACGCCGCCCGCGCCCTCGGTTTCCTCCACGCCCAGGACCGCTATTTCCAGATGGACCTGCTGCGGCGCCAAGCGGCCGGCGAGCTGGCGGAGATCATCGGACCGGCGGTGGTGAAGGTGGACCGCCGCCACCGCGTCCATCGCTTCCGCGAGGAGGCGCGGGCGATCCTCGCCGCCTCCTCGCCGGAGGAGCGGGCGATCCTCGACGCCTATGCCGGCGGGGTGAACGCCGGTCTCTCCTCGCTGGGCGGCAAGCCGTTCGAGTACCTGCTGCTGCGCGTCGACCCGGCGCCCTGGCGGCCGGAGGATTCGATCCTCGCGGTCTATGCCATGTTCTTCGAGCTCAACGACGACCGCGGCCACCGGGAGTCCGATCTCGGCATCCTCCGCGACACGCTCCCCGCCCCGATGTTCGACCTCCTCGCCGCTCCCGGCACCGAGTGGGACGCGCCGCTGGTGGGTCCGGCGTTCGCGACGCCGCCGATCCCGGGGCCCGAGGTCTTCGACCTGCGCAAACGCCCGGTCCCGCCGAAGTCGGCCGCGCTTCCTTCGCGGCTGCCGGTCGACGATCTGGCGGCGGCCGCGGGGAGCAACAACTGGGCGGTGGCGGGCCCTCATACGGCGGACGGCCACGCGCTGCTCGCCAACGACATGCACCTAGGGATCCGCGTGCCGAACACCTGGTACCGCGCGTCGATGGTGCGGCCGGACGGCCGGGGAGGAACCCTGCGGATCACCGGCGTCACGCTCCCCGGCACGCCGACGATGGCGGTGGGGAGCAACGGCCACGTCGCCTGGGGGTTTACCAACAGCTACGGCGACTGGACCGATCTCGTCGAGCTGGAAGTCGACCCGAAAGACCCGGACATCTATCGCACGCCGCAGGGGCCGCGGCGCTTCACGACGGTGCAGGAGCACATCCGCGTCAAGGGCGGAGCGGACGACCTGTTCGAGGTCAAGGAGACGATCTGGGGGCCGGTGATCGACAAGGACCACCTTGGCCGGCCGCGCGCGCTCGCCTGGACCGCGCACCATCCGGAAGCGGTGAACCTGCAGATCGACCAGCTCCAGACGGCGGGCACCCTGGAGGAGGCGATGTTGATCGCCAACGCCTCCGGCATCCCGCCGCAGAACTTCACCGTCGCCGATGAGACCGGCCGGGTGGGCTGGACGATCGTCGGCCGGATTCCGCGCCGCGTCGGCTTCGACGGGCGGACCCCGACCTCGTGGGCCGACGGCACGCGCCGCTGGGACGGCTGGATGTCGCCGCAAGAGTACCCGCGCGTGATCAATCCTCCCTCCGGCAGGATCTGGACGGCGAACGCGCGGGTGGGCGACGGCGACCTGCTGGCGAAGCTCGGCAACGGCGGCTACGACCTCGGCGCCCGCGCGCGGCAGATCCGCGACGACCTGATGAAGCTGGAGCGCGCCACGCCCGCCGACCTGCTGGGGGTCCAGCTCGACGACCGCGCCCTCTTCCTGGAGCGCTGGCGCGACCTGCTGCTGAAGGAGCTCACTCCGGCGGCGATCCAGGGGCACCCTCGCCGCGCCGAGCTGCGCCGGGTGGTGGAGACCGGCTGGACCGGGCGGGCGTCGATCGATTCGGCCGGCTACCGCAACGTGCGGGCCTTCCGCGCGTTCCTGGAGGACGCGGTGTTCACCTCGCTGACCGGCCAGGGAAACGTGCCCGAGGAGGAGCGCTTCCAGCCCCCGGCGCAATTCGAGGGAGCGCTCTGGCGGATCGTCACCGAGCGCCCCGCGAACCTGCTCGACCCCCGCTTCGCGACCTGGGACGAGGCGATGCTGGCCGCCGTGGACGCGATGATCAAGAGCTTCGAGGGCCAGGGGGCGCACCTCGCCGACCGCACCTGGGGCGAGCGCAACACCACGCACCTCCAGCACCCGCTGAGCCTCGCGGTCCCCGCTCTCGGCCGCTGGCTCGACGTGCCGTCGCGCCAGCTTCCGGGGGACCAGAACATGCCGCGCGTCCAGGGCCCCACCTTCGGCGCCTCGGAGCGGATGGTGGTCTCGCCCGGCCACGAGGAGACCGGCCTCTTCGAGATGCCGGTGGGCGAGAGCGGCCATCCGCTGTCGCCCTACTATCAGGCGATGGAGAGGACGTGGGAGGAGGGCAAGCCGGCGCCCTTCCTGCCGGGGCCCGCCGTCCACCGCCTGCGGCTGCTGCCGCCGGGCTGAACGGCGGGCGAAAGGTTTTCACGGATCGGGTCACCCCCAGCGGGAGGAGAGCGCATGCCACAGGACACCGTTCACGTAATCGCCATCTTCTACGCCGAGATCGGCAAGGAAGACGAGATGGAGGGCGTCCTTCGGGATCTGATCGAGCCTACCCGCCGCGAGGCCGGCTGCATCCGCTACGACCTGCTCCGCTCCCTGAAGGGCGAGAACTACGTCGAGTTCGTCTTCGTCGAGGAGTGGGAGTCGGAGGAGACGCTCGACGCGCACGGCCGGAGCGAGCATCTCCAGCAGTTGCGCGGCCGGCTCCGGAATTCGATGGGCTCGCTGCCGCGAGTGATCCGCTACCGCCAGGTGGGATGAATCAACGGAACCCGTAGGGGCGCAGCATGCTGCGCCCCTACGAAAGACATCAGCGCGTCTTCGCGCGGCTGGCCAGGATCATTTCCCGTCCCGCCATGTAGAGCAGCACGGTGAGGACCGCGAAGGGGATCAGTGCCAGGAGGTCCGACCAGCCTCCCCAGCCGCCATCGTAGAACGGATTGAGCGCCTTCATCATTCCGGTCATCCGGTTGTCGAAATCGGTCAGCAGCCCCTGGCTGAAGGCGATCGCGATGCCGGCGATGGCGCCGCCGGCGATATAGCCGGACGCCATCAGGACCCCGGGGCTCTTGTCCCCTTCGGCCGTCAGCTCCTCCTCGGTGAGGTTGCGGTGCGCGAGCTTCTTCGCCAGATGGCGGTCGACCAGCCAGCGCACCATGCCGCCGATGAAGATCGGGCTGGAGGAGGAGAGCGGCAGGTAGACGCCCACCGCGAAGGCGAGCGAGGGGATGCCGGACATCTCGAGGACGAGGGCGATCATCACGCCCAGCAGCACCAGACCCCAGGGGAGCTGGCGGTTGAGGATGCCCTTGATGATGTAGGACATCAGCGTCGCCTTCGGAGCGTCGAACTTGTTGACCGTCGAGCCGTCCGGGCGCGCCTTGTGGGTGCCGTTGATCCCGGGATCGACCAGGTAGATCGGCACGCCGGCGTCGTTGACCAGGTAGCGGCCGGCGGGGCCGCCCACGGCGTCGGTCTTCTGCCAGGAGTGGTAGACGGCGTGGTCGGCGGTCGACTGCGGGCCCTGGAGCGACTCGGTCCGCATCGCCGCCAGCGCGGCCGGGGCGACCCGCAGGTCCGGCGAGTAGCCCTCGGCGGTGATGTGGCCGGCGTGGTCGGCGACCGGCACGTAGACCGTGGCGGCGTCGTTGAGCTTCAGCAGGATCGGTCCGAGCACCAGGGCGGAGGCCAGCGCGCCGAACAGGATGGCGACCTGCTGGTGGCGCGGCGTGGCGCCGATCAGGAAGCCGGTCTTCAGGTCCTGTGAGGTAGTGCCGCCGTTCGAGGCCGCGATGCAGACGATGGCGCCGATCGACAGCGCCGTCACGTAGTAGCTCGGGCCGGTCCAGCCGATAGCGAGGAACACCAGGCAGGTCAGTAGCAGCGTCGCCACGGTCATCCCCGAGATCGGGTTCGACGACGAGCCGATCTCGCCGGTCAGCCGGGAGGAGACAGTGACGAACAGGAAGCCGAAGATGATGATCAGGAGCGCGCCCAGCAGATTCCACTGCAGGTGGAGCTGGGGGACCAGCATGATGACGGCGATCAGCGCGAGGATGCCGCCGATCACGAACTTGAGAGACATGTCCTGGTCGGTGCGCAGCACGGTCCGCGCGCCGCTCTGCGCGGTGCCGGTGCGGCCGCGGAAGTCGGCGAGGCCCCCCTTGAGGCCGTGCCAGATCGTGGGCAGCGACCGAAACAGGCTGATGATGCCGCCGGCGGCTACGGCGCCGGCGCCGATGTAGAGCACGTAGGCGCCGCGGATCTGGGTGGGCCCCATCTCCGAGATCGGGATGGTGCCGGGCGCGATCACGCCGGTGGCGACGCCGCCGAAGTACTTGATCGCCGGGATCAACACCAGGTAGGCGAGCACGCCGCCGGCGCACATGATCGAGGCGATGCGCGGGCCGATGATGTAGCCGACGCCGAGCAGTGTGGGGTTGATCTCGGCGGAGATCGAGCCGGCCTCGAAGGGCTTCTTGAAGATCTTCTCCGGGGTGTCCTTCCAGAGCTTGAAGACCTCCATCGCCGTCTGGTAGACGAGGCCGATGCCGAAGCCGGTGAAGATCGCCTTGGCCCCCGAGGCGCTCTCCTCGATGGCGGCCGAGGCGCTGCCGGCACCGGTGGCGGCGATCGCCCGCTCCTCGTCGGTGGCGCCCGCCTTGAGCACCTCGGCGCAGGCCGTCCCCTCAGGGTACTTGAGCAGGCCGTGCTGCTCGACGATGAGCGCGCGGCGCAGCGGGATCATCATCAGGATCCCCAGCAGGCCGCCGAGCACCGCCACCAGCATTACCCGCGTGATCTCGAGGTCGAAGCCGAGGATCATGATCGCCGGCATGGTGACGCCGACGCCGAAGGCGATCGACTCGCCGGCCGATCCGGCCGTCTGCACGATGTTGTTCTCGAGGATCGAGGCGCCCCGCAGCCCGATCGAGCGGAGCCCGCGGAAGATGGTCAGCGAGATGACCGCCACCGGGATCGAGGCGCTCACCGTCAGGCCGACCTTGAGCACCAGGTAGAGCGACGAGGCGCCGAAGATGATGCCGAGAACCGTGCCGAGGATCAGCGGGAAGATCGTCAGCTCGGGCAGCGTCACCGAGGCCGGGATGAACGGCCGGAACGGCTGGACTTGAGGCTCCTCCGGAACCAGTCCGACGATGTCGGGGTACTCCTGCGCGGGGACTT
>DASWQX010000731.1:0-4422 GCA_036403495.1 Thermoanaerobaculia bacterium | reverse complement strand
GCTCGAGTCGCAGTTCCGCAACTATTTCGCCGAGGCCGATCGCCGCAAGGGGATCACCGGCGAGAACCTGCTGGTGCAGCTCGAGCGGCGTCTGGACAACGTCGTCTACAGCCTCGGCTTCGCCGCGTCGCGCGCTCAGGCGCGCCAGTTGGTCCGCCATGGCCACGTGCAGGTGGACAACCGCAAGATTACCATCCCCTCCTTCCAGGTGAAGGCGGGGCAAGCGGTCGCGATCAAGGAGCCCAGCCGCAAGAACCCGCTGATCCGTTCGAGCGTCGAGACGGCGCGCGGACGCGGCGTGCCCGACTGGCTGGAGCTCAACGCGGAGACGACGAGCGGCCGGGTGCTCCGGCTGCCGGTGCGCGAGGACATCAAGCTCCCGATCCAGGAGCAGCTCATCGTCGAGCTCTACAGCCGCTGACGGTGGAGTCGACCAGGGAAGGAGTTCAGGAATGCTTTGGAAAGGATTTCAACGCCCCAAGCGGGTCGAGGTCGACACCGAGACCTTGACGGCGACCTATGGGCGGTTCACCGCCCAGCCGTTCGAGCGGGGCTTCGCTACGACCATCGGCAACGCCCTCCGGCGCTGCCTGCTCTCCTCGATCGAGGGCGCGGCGATCACCGCGATCAACATCGAGGGCGTGCTGCACGAATTTTCGTCGATCCCCGGCGTGGTCGAGGACGTCACCGACATCATTCTCAACCTCAAGCAGGTCTCCTTCACCCTCCACTCGGAGGAGCCGAAGGTGCTGTCGGTCGACGTGCAGGGACCCGGCAAGGTGACGGCCGGCCAGATGACCGAGGATCCGCAGATCGAGATCTTCGATCCCAACATCCACGTCGCCACCCTCAACGAGGAGGGGCGCTTCAAGCTACAGGCGCAGATCAAGCGCGGCCGCGGCTACGTGGCGGCCGACCGTAACTTCGATGAGTCGATGGGCATCGGCTGGATTCCGGTCGACTCCGCCCACAGCCCCGTCCGGCGGGTCAACTTCCGGGTCGAGGCGGCCCGCGTCGGTCAGGCGACCGACTACGAGCGCCTGATCCTCGAGGTGTGGACCAACGGCACGGTGCGGCCGGAAGAGGCCATCTCGCTCGCCTCCATGCTGCTCAAGGATCACCTCGGCATCTTCATCCAGACCGAGGAGAGCCTGCGCCACGACGGCAGCGAGCTGGGCCGCGAGGAGCTCGCCGGCCTCGACGCCCTGCTGGCCAAGAACATCGACGAGCTCGACCTCTCGGTCCGCTCGGCCAATTCGCTCAAAAACGCCAACATCCACACGCTCCGTGACCTGGTGCGCCGGACCGAGAAGGACATGTTGGAGACCAAGAACTTCGGCAAGAAGTCGCTTGAAGAGGTGCAGGAAGTCCTCGACAAGCTCGGGCTCTCTCTCGGCATGGAAGTGCCGGATCGGCCCGCTGCCGGGGCCTCGGCGTAAACGGAGGAGATCATGCGTCACGCGATGAGACACCGAAAGCTGGGGCGGACTTCCTCCCACCGGGAGGCGCTGTTTCGCAACCAGTTGCAGTCGCTGGTCGACCACGAGAAGATCGTCACGACGCTCCCCAAGGCCAAGGAGCTCCGTCCGATCGCCGAGAAGCTGATCACCCGCGGCAAGCACGGCACTCTGCACGACCGCCGCTGGGTGCTGCGGTGGGTGCTGAGCCGCGATCTGGTCAAGAAGGTGTTCGACGAGATCGCGCCCCGTTTCCACGAGCGGCCGGGCGGCTATCTGCGGATCGTCAAGCTGGGCCCGCGTCAAGGTGACGGGGCCGAGATGGCGGTTCTCGAGCTGGTCGAGCGCGCCGCCGCCGAGGCGGCCGAGCCGGTCAAGGAGTCCAAGGCGCCGAAGGCGAAGGGCGGAAGCCCCAAACTGGAGAAGCCGAACAAGAAAGTTGACGACGGAGCGGTCAAGTCGGATAAGCCGAAGCGCGAGGCGAAAGCCGCTCCCAAGAAGGTCGCCAAGGGCGAGGGAGCCAAGAAGCCCTCGACGCAGAAGGCCAGCAAGGCCCAGACCTCGACGCCCAAGAAGAGCGTTTAGCTCCGAGGTCATCCTCGGGTTTCCCTGCGGCCGGCGCGCCTCGCGCCGGCCGTTTTGTTTTGGCCCGTCCTTTCGGCCAGAATCCGCTCCGATGGCCGCCGATCCCCTCCCTCCGCAACCCCCGCGGCTCAGCCGCAACGTCTTCGCCCTGGGCGCGGTGAGCTTCCTCACCGACGTGGCGACCGAGATGACCTATCCCCTGCTGCCGGTCTTCCTGGCGACCGTCCTGGGGGCGAGCGCCACCTACGTGGGCACGATCGAGGGCGCGGCGGAGACTACGGCGGCGCTGCTCAAGCTCGCCGGCGGCTGGTGGTCGGACCGCGTTTCGCGCCGTAAGCCCTTGGTGCTGATCGGCTACGTGCTGGCCTCCGCGGTGCGACCTCTGATCGGCCTCGCCCAATCGGCAGGCCAGGTGCTGGGGATCCGGGTGACGGACCGCGTCGGCAAGGGGATACGCACCTCGCCGCGGGACGCGCTGATCGCCGATTCGGTGGACCCGGCCATCCGCGGCCGGGCGTTCGGCTTTCACAACGCCGCCGACAACCTGGGTGCCGTGCTGGGTCCGCTCCTCGCCTTCGCCTTCCTGCGCTGGGAAGGGCTCCCGCTGCGCACGGTCTTCCTGCTCACCGCCATCCCCGGGGCCCTGGCGGTGCTGACGCTGATCTTCGGCGTGCGCGAGGTGCCGCGGACCGCGCCGGCACAGAAGCTCGGAGACGGCGATCCGAAGGCGCCGCTCGGTGGACGGTTCTGGGCCTATCTCGGCGTCCTCCTGCTGTTCACACTCGGCAACTCCACGGACGCCTTTCTCCTGCTGCGGGCCGGACAGCTCGGCGTCGCGACAGCGCTGATCCCCATCCTCTGGGCCCTGCTGAACCTCGTCAAGGCGGTCGCCAACACTCCGGGTGGCATCCTCTCCGACCGGATCGGCCGCAAGCCGCTGATCGCCGCCGGCTGGCTCGTCTATGCGGCCGTCTATTTCCTCTTCGGCCGGGCCGGGCACGCGTGGCAAGCCTGGGCGCTGTTCGCCGTCTACGGCCTCTACTTTGGCCTGACCGAAGGGGTGGAGAAGGCGCTGGTCGCCGACCTCGTCCCCACGGATCGCCGCGGAGCGGCGTTCGGCTGGTACAACTTGGCGATCGGCATCGGGGCTCTCCCCGCCTCCCTCCTCTTCGGAGCTCTCTGGGACCGCTGGGGGTCGGCCACCGCCTTCGACTTCGGCGCCCTGCTCGCCCTGGCGGCGGCTCTCGGGGCGCTGGTCGTGGTGCCGCGCCGCGCCGCCGCCTGATGCCGTACAATCGCGGCTTCCCGTGAGGATCGACCGATGAAGAGAAAGATCTCGTGGCTGTGCTCTGTCCTGCTGCTCGCCGGCCTGGCCGCGTCCGCGGCGGAGACGAAGGTCCCTGTGAAGGACGCTAAGGGTAAAGAGGCCAAGAAGGAGGCCAAGGACGAGTCGATCCTCCCGGCGCCGCCGCGAGCTGAAGGGGAGGGCCCTTTCAAGCGGCTGATCCTGCGCGGTGTGACCCTGATCGACGGCACCGGCGCGCCGGCGATCGGACCGGTCGACATCGTGATCGAGAAGAACAGGATCGTCGAGGTGGCCTCGGTCGGCAGCCCGGGGGTCACCCCCGATCCCGAGAAGCGGCCCAAGGCGGAGGCGGGGGACCGCGAGATGGACCTCCACGGCATGTACGTGCTGCCGGGGTTCGTCGACATGCACGGTCACATCGGCGGCAAGGAACAAGGTACTCCGGCCGAGTATGTCTTCAAGCTCTGGCTGGGGCATGGCATCACCACCGTCCGCGATCCTGGGAGTGGCAACGGCATCGACTGGACGCTCGACGCGAAAGCCAAGAGCGCGCGCAACGAGATCACGGCGCCGCGCATCAAGTCCTACATCTTCTTTGGGCAGGGGCGCGACGAGCCGTTCACCAGGCCGGAGGAGGCGCGGCGGTGGGTCGATCAGATCGCCGCCCGCGGCGCCGACGGCGTCAAGTTCTTCGGCTACCGCCCGGACATCATGCAGGCGGCGATCGAGGAGGCGAAGAAGAAGGGGCTCCGCTCCGCCTGCCATCACGCGCAGATGGACGTGGCGCGAGTCAACGTCCTGACCTCCGCGCGTTGGGGGCTCACCTCGATGGAGCACTGGTACGGGCTCCCCGAGGCGCTGTTTGACGACCGCACGATCCAGGACTACCCCCTCGGCTACAACTATGCCGACGAGTCGCACCGCTTCGGCGAGGCGGGGCGGCTCTGGAAGCAGGCCGCGCCGCCGTTCTCGAAGCGGTGGAACGAGGTGATGGACGAGCTGATCAAGCTCGACTTCACGATCGATCCCACGTTCAACATCTACGAGGCCAACCGCGATCTGATGCGAGCCCGG
>DASWQX010000730.1:0-8605 GCA_036403495.1 Thermoanaerobaculia bacterium | reverse complement strand
GGGAAAACTGTTCAAGGTCGATTCCAAAGGCAAGGGGAAGGTCCTCTACGACAGCGACGACACCCACATCCGCACGGTCGCGCCGCTCCCCGGCGGCGACGTCCTGGTCGGCACTTCCGGCGAGGGGCTGATCCTCCGCGTCAGCCCGGACGGCAAGGCGCGCACCCTCTACGACGCCCAGCAGCCCGAGGTCGTCTCCCTGGCCGTGGCACCGGACGGCACCTGCTACGCCGCCGTGATCGCCTCCGAGGCGAGCCTGGTCGATCAGGCGCGCGACCAGGCCGCCGCGGCGCCGCCGGCCGGTCGCACGCCGGGACGCGGCAAGGGAGCCGCCGGCACCCAGCCGCAGGTCTCGGTGAGCGTCGAGCCGGTGGAGGCGCCGACGGTGCCGGCCGGCCGCAAGGGGGGAGCCGGCGCGGCGCCGCGCAGCGAGGTGCTCTCGATCTCCCCCGCGGGCGTGGTCGAGAGCCTCTGGACCTTCGCCGACGACACCATCTACGACCTCCTGTACCAGAACGGCCAGCTCTGGGTCGCCACCGGCCTGGAGGGGAAGCTCTACCGCTGGGCCGATCAGCAGATGCTGCTGGAGAAGGATGTCGACGAGCGGCAGATCGTCTCCGTGCTGCCGGGCGAGCCCGGGCCGGTCTTCGCCACCACCAACGCCGCCGCCCTCTTCCGCGTCACCCGGGGGACCGAGAAGTCGGGCACGTACACCAGCCCGGCGCTCGACGCCGAGCAGGTGGCCCGCTTCGGCACCTTCTCCTGGCAGGGCGATCTCCCCGCCGGCGGCGCCGTGCGAGTCTCCTTTCGCAGCGGCGTCAGCGCCGAGCCGGACCGCACCTGGTCGCCCTGGACCGAGCCGCGCGAGGGCCGGGAGGTCTCGCTCTCCGGCGTGCCGCGCGGGCGCTTCGTGCAGTTCCGCGTCGAGCTGAAGGCGTCCGAGCACGGCTCTCCCCGCCTCTACGAGACCGAGCTCTCCTACCGGCAGGAGAACCTGAAGCCGAAGATCGTGGCGCTCCAGGTGCTCGATCCCGGGCAGATCCTGGTGCCGGCCAACTTCAATCCCACCAACCAGGTGTACGAGCCGGCCCATCCGAACCGCGAGGGGATCTTCAACAGCCTCACCCCCGCGCCCGACGAGGACAGCAGCGGGCGGACCAAGGCGCTCTGGAAGCTGGGGTACCAGACGCTGCGCTGGACGGCGACCGACCCCAACGGCGACGATCTGGTCTACGATCTCTCCTTCCGTCCGGCGTCGCCGGAGGGGGGCAAGGAGGGGGACTGGCTCCAGGTGGTGAATGATCTCAAGGAGGACCACTACAGCTTCGACGCCACGTCGCTGCCCGACGGCGTCTTCCGCTTCCGCCTGCGCGTCTCCGACCGGCCGTCCAACGATCCCGACGCCGCCCTGGTGGCCGAGCGGGTGAGCGATCCGGTGGTGATCGATCACACGCCTCCCGTGCTGGTCAAGGTGGAGAAGGACCCCGACGGCAAGCTGCTGCGGGTCACCGTGCGCGATGCCCAGAGCCCGCTGCGCGAGGCCGTGGTCAGCATCAACGCCCAGGAGTGGAAGCCGGTGCGGACGGCCGACGGCCTGCTCGACGCGCGCACCGAAACCCTGCTGATTGAGCCCGGCAAGCCCGGGGACCTGCTGTTGCTGCGGGTCACCGACGCCGCCCACAACGTCGTCACTTTCAACCTCACCCCGGAGCGATGAGCAAACGGATCGCGGTCTATCCCGGGTCGTTCGACCCCATGCACAACGGCCACCTCGACATCATCGAGCGCTGCCGTCCGCTGTTCGATGAAGTCGTCGTCGCCGTGCTGCTCAACGAAGGGAAGAAACCGCTCTTCTCCGTCGAGGAGCGGATCGAGATGATCCGCGGCATGGTCGGCGGCGACGTCCGGGTGGAGAGCTTCTCCGGGCTCCTGGTCGACTTCATGGACCGCGTCGGCGGCCGTGCCGTGGTGCGCGGCCTGCGCGCCGTCTCCGATTTCGAGTACGAGCTCCAGATGGCGCTGATGAACCGCCGCCTCAACCCCAGGGTCGAGACCGTGTTCATGATGCCCCACGTCGAGTACACCTATCTCTCCAGCCGGCTGGTCAAGGAGGTCTTCGGCCTCGGCGGCGACCTCACCGGACTGGTCCCCGAGACCGTGATCGAGCGCCTCCGGCGCCGTCTGCGCCCCGTGGCGGGCGCCAAGGAAGCCGACCACGAAAGGGGCCCCGCGTGAGCATCGACCGTTTCCTGATGAGACTCCCGAAGGTCGAGCTCCACGTCCACCTGGAAGGCGCGATGCGCCCGGCCGTGCTGCTGGAGCTGGCGCGGCGCAACGGCATCGACCTGCCGGCCCAGGACGAGGCGGGGCTCAAGCGCTGGTTCCGCTTCACCGATTTCGAGCACTTCGTCCAGGTCTACCTCGCCTGCTCGCGCGCCCTGCAGAAGCCCGAGGACTTCCAGCTCCTGGCGCTCGACTTCCTCACCGAGCAGGCCTACCAGAACGTCGTCTATACCGAGGCCCACTTCACCATCTCCACCCACCTCGCCAACGGGGTCAACGGCGACGAGGTGCTCGCCGCTCTCACCGAGGCGATCGCGGAGGGGGAGCGGCGCCACGGCGTCACCCTGCGGCTGATTCCGGACATCGTGCGCAACGTCGGCGTCGAGCCGGCCGACCGCACGCTCGACTGGGCGCTGGCCGGCTGGCGGCGCGGCGTGGTGGCGGCGCTCGGCCTTTCCGGATCGGAGCGCCTCTATCCCAACGAGCCGTTCCGCGAGCACTTCGCCACCGCCAAGCGCGAGGGGCTCCACCGGGTGGTCCACGCCGGCGAGCACGCGGGGCCCGAGTCGATCCGCTCCGCCCTCCAGGTCTGCGGCGCCGAGCGCATCGGCCATGGCGTGCGGGCGGTCGAGGACCCGTTGCTGATCGAGGAGCTACGCGAGTCGCAGGTGCCGCTGGAGGTCTGCCCGACCTCGAACGTTTGCCTGGGGGTGTCGCCCGATCTGGCGAGCCACCCCTTCGACCGCCTCTACCGGTCGGGCTTGGCGCTCTCGGTCAACTCGGACGATCCGGCCTTCTTTAACACTAATCTCACCATGGAGTTCCTCCGCCTCCACCAGACCTTCGGCTACTCGCCGGCCGAGCTGGTGGGCCTCTCGCGGGCGGCCCTCCGGCAGTCCTTCCTCTCCGAGCCCGACCGCTCGAAGCTGGAGGAGCGCTTCCGCCGCGAGTGCGACGCCCTCGGCCAGGAGCTGTTCGGCTCGTCCGTCGAGCCGCCGGTCAATTAGCTCTCCCGCCGGAGAAGGCGCCCGCTTCGCCTCGCGCGGCGCCGTTTTCGCCTCGCGCGGCGCCCGCTTCGCCTCCCGAGGCGGCGCTTTCGCCTGGCAAGGCGGCGCTTCCGCCTGACAAGGCGGCGCTTCCGCCTGACGAGGCGCTTGCCGCGCCGCTTCCAGCGGGAGCTTCGCCGCTTCCGGCGGAAGCGCCGCCTTGTCCGATGTGTTTGCCGCCTCGCCAGGCGGCAGCCGCGCCGCGGGAGGCGAAAGGGGCATCCGGCGCTAGTCGTCGGGCAGCGCCCAGACCTCCAGCTTCAGACTGCGCGCCAGATGGAGGAGGTGCGCGAGCTTCTGGAGGACCTCGAGCAGCCCATTCCAGCCGAGCTCCTCGCCGAGCCGGATGTCGCCGGTCCCCTCCAGCCCGACCCACTCCGGAGGCTCCGGAACCTCGCGCCGCCGCGCCCGCGCCGCCAGCTCCGCCACCTCCCGCTCCAGCCCTTCCCGCGCCTCGGCGCCGATCCACGTATCCCCGTCCCGATCGAGCCCCTGAAGGCCGCGGAACGCCGCGAACTCCTCCAGTCCGCCGAAGTACTCCACCAGCTCGTCGTCCAGGAGCACGAAGGTCTCCTGCAACGCACGGCCCTCCTCATCCGTCATCAACATCGTCCAGGCCATGCAGGGAGTTTAACCCGGCCTGGGAATTGACAGATTCAGTCCGAAAGACATATGTTCCCTAAGGAGATTTTCCTGTACTTTGGCGTCATTCGCTCTACCTAGGGTCGGATTCCAGGCATCTCGATGTCGCACCCCCTCGCAGCAACCCGTGCTGGGCGTGTGCCTCCCGTTGCCTCTTCAGATGGGTCGATTCCAGACTTGATGGACCAAGACCCCAGCCTCCTCCTGATCGGGAAGATCCAGAAAGGGATCGACGTCGAGGAGAGCCAGCGCCAGCTCTACAACCTCCATTACCGGAAGGTCCTCAACTTTTTTCGCCATAAGGGCTTTCCTCATGAAGAAAGCCGCGATCTCACCCAAGATGTGTTCTCCCGTGTCTTTAAAGCTATAGATACCTTTCGACGTGATTCACGATTCGAAAGATGGCTGTTCGAGATTCAGACGAACGTGTTCCGGAACGCGATCCGGGGGAAGAAGGCGGAGAAGCGGGATGCTCCGGAGGTCTCCATCGACAGCTCTCCGGAAAGCGAGAGCGCTCCCAGGCCGGGACTGGACCTGCCTTCGGGCGAGAAGACCGCGCTGGAAGCGATGATCGAGCGGGAGCGCCGTGCCCGCCTTCACGCAGCGCTCGAAAAGCTGCCGCCCCAGATGCGGACCTGTTGCGAATTGCGGTACGTGCAGGGTCTCAAGTATCATGAAATTGCAACTGTCATGAAAATTTCTATCGAGACCGTCAAAGCCCATCTGCACCAAGCGAGCAAGCGGCTCAAGGAGATACTCCTGTGAGCGACGAGATTCGAGATCTGGACGAGATGCTCGGCTTCCTCTCCGAGGAGGAACGGCGCGACCCCGAAGAGCATCCCAGCCCGGAAACTCTGACCGCGTATCAAGCGAACGAGCTGTCACCGGCCGAGGACGAGAAGATCCAGAGTCACCTCGCCGTCTGTAAACATTGTGCGGAGTTGCTCCTGGATCTCGACGAGTTCCTCAAGCCGCCCGTCGCGGTGGCTGAGCCCATCGCCGATTTCGAGGCGGCGGCGGATTGGAGGCGGCTTCGAGAGGCGTTGAAACCCCCCGTTGAGGAAAAATCCCTGGCGCGACCCGTTCGGCGCCCCTTTCTCGCGTCTGTTGGGGGAGGTTACTCCGTCGCCGCTGCGCTGCTGGTGATTTCGGCCGGACTTGGGATCTGGAATAGCCATCTTGAAGAAAAGCTTAAGGAACCGCAATCGCTCCATACCGTCAAGACTCTCTCCGCGCAGGGAAGCTCCCGCGGCCCGGAGGGTTCCCGAGCGGATAGGTCGGTATTGCTTCCGGCTCAGATCGATTTGAATCTCCAGACAGACCACCCAGCGCCGCGATATCGAATCGACATCGTCCGTCCTGGAAGGAGCAAGCCGGAATGGTCTCTGGATACGATCCCGGAATCTGGTGCCCTCAGTCTCTACCTTCCCAAGAAATCTCTGTCTCCCGGGACCTATGTTCTCCGGGTTGCCCCCTTCAGGGGAGGTCAGCCGGCGTCGGAGATCTGGAATTATCAGCTAATCGTAGAACCCTCGGCGGACTGATTCTCCCGCTGAGCCCTCGATAAGGTTATAATAGGGCCTTACTTCCCGCTCCCATTTTTGGAGTCGCGGTGCCGTTTGGCATCGATGGGATTCCCCATGCACCTATTGAGGAAAGCTGATGTTCATCAGAAGACGATGGCTCGCCACCGGCGCTGTCTCGGCCTGCCTGCTGCAGGGACTGTCGCATCCGCTTTCTGCAGCTACGGCACTTCCGACCTCCAAGAGGGCGGGGCCAACTACGAGCGTACGGAAGCTCTTCGACCCCCCGACGCAGAGGCTCGTTTCCCATCAACTCCAGGGAGGGGGCGTCCATGTATACCCCCTGCCGCTCAAGGCAGGTGAGCGGGTCGAGGTCATCGCCGATCAGGACGGCGTAGATCTCGCCGCTGCCCTGTTCGATCCTGGTGGACAGCACCTCTTTACTGTTGACAATCCCACTGGCACAAAGGGACCCGAACGGGTTCTCTGGGTCGCCGAGGTCTCTGGCCAGTACCGCATCGAGATCTCTTGCGGTCCTAAGAGCGCCCCTGGCACCTATCGGATCTGGATCAAGGACGAAGGTCCGGCGACGGCCAGGGACAGGGCGGACGCGTTGGCGGAAAGGCTGTTTTATCAAGCCGTAGCAATGCAAAGGCAGCGCTCTGCGGAGCCGGCGCTGGAAGCGTTTCAGAATGCCGTCTTGCTGTGGAAACAGGATGGCAATCAGGACAGGCAAGCCGACGCGCTGGACAGATTGGGCGGCCTCTTTTATGACAACCAGGACTGGAAAAAATCTTTAGACTCGTTTGATCAGGCGCGGAATCTCTACCGGAAGCTTCGCCGTGCCGCCGACGAGGGCCGGATGAACAATAGTATCGGCACTATCCGGGAAAGGCTCTCCGATCTGACCGCGGCGCAGGAGAATTATCGGCACGCCCTGGATTGCGGTGAGCGAAGCCAGGATCCGAGTGTGATCGCGGCCTCTTTGCAAAACCTGGGCTCTGCTCTGCGCAAACAAGGGCGGGCCGAGGAAGCGCTGCGCTCGCTCGGGCGTGCGCAGGCAGAATGGAAGGGTCTCAACGCGTTCCAGGAAGCCAGGACCTTGACGAGCATGGGAGAGGTTTTCCTCGAGGCCGGCCAATGGGCGAAGGCCCGCGAGAAATACCAGCAGGCTCTGGCGGTCTTGGGGCCGGACAAGGACCCCGGCACCCGGGTCTGGGTGTTGCTGGGGTTCGGGGATCTTTATTTGAAGACCGGAGAGCTGGATCAGGCCCGGCGCTATTACGAGGCAGCCCTAAAGATTCAGCAGCAGCAAGGGCTTTCGAGCGATCTGGCGGTCTCTTTGGATGGTCTGGCCACAATGTTTCTAAATGCAAAGCGGCCACAGGATGCGTTGGAGCCATATAGAAAGGCATTGAAGATTCTTGAGAAGAACAAGGACACCCGGGGTCAGGCCAAGCTCTTGCTCAACCTGGGTTGGACTTATATGAGGCTGAATCGTGAGAAGGACGCCCGGACATCTTTCGAGAGGGCGATGACGCTGACTCAAAAACGGGATCTGAGCGTTGCGGCGGGAGCGATGCTGGGCCTCGCCCGCCTGGAAGAATCTCGCGGTAATCCCATAGCCGCTAGGCGTCGGGCCGAGGCTGCCGTCAGGTATGTCGAGGAACTTCGCGCCGTGAAAGGCAACAACTTTCGGATATCATTTCTCGCCACGGAGCAGAAGGTGTATGATGCTTTGATCGAGATCATTTTTGAGGAGCATTCCGTCGACCCGGCTGCGAAGTATGACGCGCAAGCTCTGCGGGTCAGCGAACAGGAGCGATCGCGCGGGCTTCTGGACAGAGTCTCGGCGCTGCGGTCGACCCCAGGGCCGTCGCTCTCTCTTGCGGCGGTGCCGATCCTTTCGTTGCAGGAGATTCAGGCCTCGGTTCTCGATCCGGACACCTTGTTGCTCGAATACCACCTCGGTGATAAAGCTAGTCATCTATGGGTTGTGGGCTCATCCTCGTACCAGGTGTTCAAGCTTCCCCCTCGGGAAAAAATCGAACAACTCATCACTAAGTTCTATCGGCTCGCGGTCAGCAACAAGGGAAGGCAAGGGATCTGGGAGGCGAGCCGGGCGGCGAAGAATCTTTCCCTTTCACTATTGGGTCCGGCAACTCCATGGCTGGGCCGGAAGCGCTTGTTGCTCTCGACTCCGGAGGCTTTGCAATCCGTACCGATCGGAGCCCTGCCGGACCCAACTCTTCCAGATCCTTCCCCGGGGGCCAACACCTGGCCCCAGCCTCTGATCGTCGAACATGAAGTTGTTCGGGTCCCTTCGGGATCTGTCCTGGCGGCGCTTCGCGACCGCGCCGTTCACAGAACACGCCCTACCGAACGGCTCGCCTTTCTTGGCGATACCGTCACGAGCGAACGGGACGAGCGGCTCTCCGAACTCTTGAGTTCCTCGGCAAAGGGAGGCGCTGGAAAACCTTCCGGCCCGCTGTTCGATGAGTTCCCGCGCCTCCGCTTCACTCGGAATGAAGGCAACGCAATCCTCAAAGAGGCTGGGTTCCGCGGTGTCCTGGGGGCGTTCGGCTTCGAAGCAACTCGTAAGCTGGTTGTGAGCGGTCATTTGAAAGCCTACCAGACCCTTCATTTCGCGGTTCATGGCCATTTGAGGTCGGACGACTCACTCGGCTCGTCGCTGGTCCTGTCGAGGTGGGATCACGATGGACAACCTATCGATGGATTTCTTAAGGCCGCTGATATCTATGATCTCGATCTGCCCGCGGATCTGGTTGTCCTGAGCGCCTGCGATACCGGGCTTGGAGAGAGCATCCCAGGGGAGGGTCTCGTTGGGCTGCCGCAAGCCTTCCTGGGTGCGGGAGCGACCCGCGTGATGGTCAGCTTGTGGCCGGTCGAAGATATGGCGACCTCCAAGCTGATGGAAAGTTTCTATCATGAATATTATTCGAATCATCTCTCTCCCTCCCAGGCACTGCGCAAGGCCCAGATAGCGATGTGGAAGGCTCCGATTCGAAACGCTCCCTTTTACTGGGGGGGCTTCGAAATCGAAGGCGATTGGCAGTGGGGCCGGGACCCTCGCTAAACATATCGCCCAGG
>DASWQX010000729.1:0-2382 GCA_036403495.1 Thermoanaerobaculia bacterium | reverse complement strand
GAGAGCACCGCGCGCTTGGCGCCCTCCACGCCGCAGGCGAGGCAGCGGGCATGGACCTCGTGATGGAGCCAGTGGAGATGCATCGCGAAAGGCTGGAATGCCGGGCGCAGTATAGCAGTCCGCCCATGGACGTCTTTTCAGGCGATCCGCGACCTCACCGCCGCCCGCCCGCCATCCGCTCCGCCGCGGGGAGCTTGCGCAGGCGGAGCATGCTCCAGATGCCGAAGGCGGGCCCGAGGGCCAGCAGGGCGAAGGCGCGCTCCCAGCCGAGCAGGTCGCGCAGCGGCGGGATGACGCGCAGGGTCACGGTGGTGAGCAGGAAGCCGAGGCTGGTCTGCACGGTCAGCGCGGTGCCGATGTAGCGGGGGTCGGCCAGCTCGGAGACGGCGGCGCTGAATTGGGCGCTGTCCGCCACCACGGCGAACCCCCAGACGACGCAGAGCGCGGTGAGCAGCGCGGGCCGGTGGAAGACGAAGCCGGCGGCCAGGGCGCAGAATCCCGACGCGGCCAGGCTCAGGATCGTGATCTTCGTGCGTCCCACGCGGTCCGCCAGCTTGCCGGCGAGCAGGCTGCCGAGGCCTCCCGCGGCGATGGCGGCGGCCCCCGCGAGGCGGGCGGCGCGCGGGCTCCATCCCGCCTCCTGGTAGGCGGCGAGCAGGCAGAGCGGCACCCAGGCCCACATGGCATAGAGCTCCCACATGTGGCCGAGATAGCCGAAATTGGCCAGGCGCGCCGGCCGGTCCGCCAGCACCCGCACGGACGCGCGCCAGTCGAACGGCGGCGACTTGCCCAGATAGGGGCCGGGGCGCACCAGGAGGCCGCCGACCGCCGCCGCCACCACCGCCTGCGCCGAGGTCAGCAGCAGCACCATCCGCCAGGCCGGCATGCCGCCGGGCGCCGCGTTGAGGAAGTGGGGGACCGCCGTGCCGAGGGTGATGGCGCCCACCAGCAGGCCGATGCCGAGGCCGCGGTCCTCCTTGCACCAGGAGGCCACCAGCTTCATGCCGGGCGGATAGACGCCGGCGAGCGCGAAACCGGTGAGGAAGCGGAAGACCAGCGCCGCGCCGGGACCGACGCCGAGCAGCGGGATGGCGGCGTTGAAGGCCGCGGCGGCGAGCGCGCTCAGGGCGAAGAGGCGGGGGATCGGCAGGCGATCCGACAGCGTGAGCAGCGAGCTCAGCAGCGCCCCGGCCACGAAGCCGAGCTGCACGCTGGTGGTCAGCCAGGACTGCAGGGCACCCGAGAGCCTCCACTCCGCCGTGAGCTGCGGCACCACCGCCGACGCCGAGAACCAGACCGACATCGCGAGCAGGGTGGCGAAAGCGAGCAGCGAGACGTTCCGCCACTTGCCGCGCTCTTCAGGTCTCCGCTCCATAGGGGAACGGATAGTACACCTGTTGGGTTCACGGCCTCCGAAGCGGCTCGATCTGGTCCAGGAGCTGGCTGGCGGCGACGGCGCGCACGTTCCGGGCGAGGGAGAAGGTCCGGTCGCCGGCATGGATCACGTCGAGCCGTTCGAGGTTGAGAGACTCATGGACCGCGGCCATGGAGCGCGTCAGCCGGGGGGCCGTGGTCCTCTTGACCTCGAACCCGAGGCGCCTCTGGCCGGAGACGATCAGCAGGTCGAGCTCCGCGCCGGAGTGGGTCGCCCAGAAGAAGCACTCCTCGGTCCGGGCGTTCAGTCGCTCCACGATCTCCTTGAGGAGGAAGCCCTCCCAGGAAGCTCCGACCTTGGGATGGCCCGCGAGGTCGGTTTCGCTCTCGATCCCCAGCAGGGCATGGAGGAGGCCGGAGTCTTCCACGAAGACCTTGGGGGATCGAACCTGGCGTTTCGAGACGTTGGCGTGCCAGGGTGGGAGCTGGCGCAGGACGAGAGCATCCGTCAGGAGATCCAGATACCGGCGAACGCTGCTCTCTCCGACGCCGAAGGCGCGGGCGATCTCCGCGCCGTTCCAGGTCTGGGCGTGGTAGTGCGCAACCATCGACCAGAAGCGGCGCAGGGTCTCGGTCGGCGTACGGATCCCGAGCTGGGGGAGATCGCGCTCCAGAAAAGTCTGGAGGAAGGAACGTCGCCACTCGAAGCTTTCCGCCTCGCCGGGGGCGAGGAACGACCGGGGAAATCCGCCGCGCAGCCAGAGGCGGTCCAACGCGGCGGGTCCGGTCTCGTCGAGAGCCAGGCCGTGGAGCCGGTGATAGCCGATCCGGCCGGCGAGCGATTCGGAGGTCTGGCGAAGGAGGTCCGGCGAGGCGCTGCCCAGCACGAGGAACTTCGTATCGAAATCCGGCCGGTCGACCAGAACCCGGAGCAGGGGGAAGAGCTCAGGACGCCGCTGGATCTCGTCGAGGATCACGAGCCCACGAAGCGGACCGAGGGTCAGCTCC
>DASWQX010000728.1:0-2896 GCA_036403495.1 Thermoanaerobaculia bacterium | reverse complement strand
GATGTTGGTGTCCGGCGCGCCGCAGTTCCCCCGGATCAGCACCGAGGGGGAGCTGGCGTTCTCGTCGAGCAGCACCTCGTAGTCCTTGAGGTTGGCGGGGGGGATCTGGACGACCATCCAGACCGCGCCCGGCTGCTGCTGGTCGACCAGGCGGATCGCCCCGCGGTCCACCAGCCAGCGCCGCGCCAGCACCTGGCGGTCGCCGCCCGCCTCCGCGTTCATCCAGTTGGGGGAGAAGGCGAAGCGCGGGTGGGGGTTGTCGTTCGGCACCTCGACCTGGAAGCCGTTGTACTCGTTGCGGCCGACCGGCTCGCCGAGGCCGTCGAGCGGCCACCGCTTGCCGTCCTTGCCGTAGAGGCCGAGGGTCACCTGGTAGGTGCCCGGGGCGAGCGGCGTCGCCAGCGCCGACTGGTAGAGCTTGAGGTCGTAGGCCACCGGTGAGCCCTCGCGCCAGCGCTCGGGGAAGGCGTGGTCGAAGGTGCGGTCGACCTTCTTCTTGCGGTCGAGCAAGTGGACGAAGACGGTCGGCTTCTCAGCCCCGAGCGCCGCGGTGGGCGTCCAGGTGAGGTGGACCGTCCGGAGCTGCGAGTAGGGGAGCGGCACCTGCCGGGGAGCGATCTCCAGCCGGGCCACCGGGGTCTCCTTGCCGCAGGCCGCGAGGCCCAGGGCGGCGATCGCGAGGGCGATCGGGGTCAGCGCGAGAGATCTTTTCGTTTTCATAGGGTAAGCCTCAAGGCCGGCGATTCAGGGTCGGTACGTCGCCGAGCAGTCCGGTCCTTCCCAGAGGGTGACCTCCACGAGCGGGGCGGCCGGCAGCCGCGCCATCATACCCTCGAAAAACCAGACCGCGATCCGCTCGGTCGTCGGGCTCGTCACGTCGAACGGCGGCACGCTGTTGATGTCGCGGTGGTCGAGCCGGCCGGCGAGCTCGCGCAGCGCCCCCCGCACCTCGACGAAGTCCCAGGCCATCCCCTCGGCGTCCAGCCCGGCGGTCGCCAGCACGGCCTCGACCCGCCAGGAGTGGCCGTGGGCGGTCTCCGGAGCGCCGCGGTAGGCGGTGAGGTGATGCGCGGCCTCGAAGCGGGCGACCACCCGCAGGGTGTAGGCGGCCATGCCTACCTCCCCCCGAGGAGCTGCTCGACGTGAGCGATGACCATCTCCAGCGCCACCCGGTTCTCGCCCCCCTCGGGAATGATGATGTCCGCGTGGCGCTTGGAGGGCTCGACGAACTCCAGGTGCATCGGGCGCACGGTCTCCAGGTACTGCCGCAGGACGTCCTGCACGGTGCGCCCGCGCTCGGCCATGTCGCGCCCCAGGCGGCGGATCAGCCGGAGGTCGGCGTCGGTGTCGACGTAGATCTTGAAGTCGAGGAGCTCGCGCAGGGCCGGCTCGACGAAGATCAGGATCCCTTCCAGGAGGATCACCGGCTGCGGCTCGATCCGCCGCGTGCGCGTGGTCCGGCGGTGGCGCACGAAGTCGTAGACCGGCACCTCGATCGGATGCCCCGCCTTGAGGGCGGCGACGTGGGCGACCAGCAGCTCGTCGTCGATCGCCGACGGGTGGTCGAAGTTGTGGTGGAGCAGCTCGGTCTCGTTGCGCCAGTCGACGTCGCGGTAATAGCTGTCCTGCTCGATCAGCGCGATACGCTCGGCGCCGACGGCGTCGAGGATGGCGCGGGCGACCGTGGTCTTGCCCGACCCGGTCCCCCCGGCGACGCCGAGCACGCAGGATCTGTAGCGCAGCGGCGCGAGCAGCGGGTCCAGCAGCGGCGCGGTCTCGAGGAAGGACATGATGGGCTCCGTTCGCTGGCGCTTCAGCCCAGCGCCGCCGGCTGCTCGATCCCGATCATCTTGAGATAGGCCGAGAGCTGCCCCCGGTGATGGACCTCGTGGCCGACCATGGTCAGCAGCGCCTCCCAGAGCGGGAAGCGGAGAGCGAGCAGGGGGTGGTCGACCTCGGCCTCCGCGAGCTGCTCGGGGGTGATCGCCGCGAAGGCCTCCTCGGTGCGCGCCTGGACCGGGACCCAGCTCTTCAGGCACTCGGCGAAGGTCGCCCCCTGCTTGCCGCCGGCGGCAGAGGCGAGGTTGGAGCCGCGGAACGCCGCCATCCGCTCCTTGCCGTCGCCCGGCAGCCCGAAGGGGTCGAAGTGCCCTCCCGCCGCGGCCTCGACGATGATCTTCCGCCAGACCGCCTCGGACTGGATGAAGTGGCGCGCCAGCTCACCGCAGGAGAAGGCCGAATCGGCCGGCCGCCAGTCGAAGCGCTCCTCCGGCACGGCGGCGATCAACGAGCGGGTCCAGCTCCGCTGCCGGCGGAAAAAGGCCAGGAAGTCCTCGATGGTTCGCATTGGGCCGGGATTGTATCCGTCCTCGGGTCATCTCTGGCATCCGGGGCAGTAAAAGGTGCTCCGCCCCGCCTGGACGATCCGCCGCACTGGCCGTCCGCAGGCCAGGCAGGGCTCCCCCTCGCGGTCGTAGACGGTGAGGGAGACCTGGAAATAGCCGCTGTTCCCCTCGCCGTCCGCGAAGTCGTTGAGCGTCGTCCCCCCCTGGGAGATCGCCTGCCGGAGCACCGCCATGGCCGACTCCGCCAGCCGCTGCCACCGCCCCCGCGAGATGCGCGCCACCGAGCGCCCGGGGTGGACCCCCGCGCGGTGGAGCGACTCGGAGGCGTAGATGTTGCCCACCCCGACGACCACCCCGGCGTCCATCAGGAACGCCTTGACCGGCCCCCGCCGCCCCGCCGCCGCGCGCGCCAGGGTGTCGCCGGTGAACCCGGGCTCCAGCGGCTCGGGGCCGAGGTGGGCGAAGTGGGGATCGGCGTCGATCTCCGCCGTCTTCACCGCGAAGACGACCCCGAACCGCCGCGGATCGCGCAGCCGCAGCCGCCGGCCGGA
>DASWQX010000727.1:0-2612 GCA_036403495.1 Thermoanaerobaculia bacterium | reverse complement strand
CGAGGCTGCGGCCGCCGTCGATCCCCTTCCTCTCGAACGTCACCGGCACCTGGATCACCGCCGCTGAGGCCACCGATCCGGAGTATTGGGCCCGCCACCTGCGCGGTGCCGTGCGCTTCGCCGACGGCGTCGGCGAGCTGCTGCGCGAGCTTGGCGGCGTCTACCTGGAGGTCGGCCCCGGCAATGCCCTGGCTACCCTGGTGCGCGAGCGGGAGGGGAACCCCGCCGCGATCGCTTCGCTGCCGCACCCCAACGACAGGCGGTCCGATCTTGCATTCGCGCTGACCGCCCTCGGGCGCCTCTGGGCGGCGGGGATCGCCGTCGACTGGGTGGGCGTCCACGCCGGCGAGCGCCGGCTGCGGGTGCCCGGGTTGCCGACCTACCCCTTCGAGCGGAAGCGCTATTGGATCGGCGGGACCGGCTCGCTGGCGTCGCGCGCGTCGCAGCCATTGACGGGGAGCCGCGCCGGCCTCGCCAAGCGTCCCGATCCCGCCGGCTGGCTCTACGCCCCCACCTGGACCCGCGCCGTGGCGCCCGCTCCCCGCCCTGCCGGCGATGCCGCCGAGGGGACCTGCCTGCTGATCGGCGCGCCGTCGGAGCTCGCCGAGCGGCTCCGCGCCGGGGGGCGGGACGTGGCGCTCGCCGCGCCGGGGGACGACTTCGCGCCGCTGCTGGCCGAGCTGCGGGCCCAGGGGCGGACCCCGCGGGCGATCGTCCACTGCGGCGGGCTGGCGGGAGAGGGGTACGAGGAGGCGCAGGAGCGCGGCTTCCGCAGCCTCGTCCGCCTCGCTCGGGCGCTCGGCGAGCTGAGTGAGGGGAGCGAGAAGGTCGACCTCTTCGCCGTGGCCGCCGGGATCTTCGACGTCACCGGCGGCGAGGCGCTGGTCCCCGAACGGGCGACCCTGCTCGGCGCGGCGCGGGTGATTCCCTGGGAGCTGCGGCATGTGGCCTGCCGCGCGGTCGACGTCGAGCCGCTGGATGTGGAGGCGCTGGCGCGGGAGATAGAAGGCGGCGGCGGGAGCGGCGCGGTCGCCCTGCGCGGCGGTCGCCGCTGGGTCCCCGGCTGGGAGCCCTTCCGGCTCGACGGCGCGCCCGTCCGGCGCCTGCGCGACGACGGCGTCTACCTGGTCACCGGCGGCCTGGGCGGCGTCGGCTCCGAGATCGCCAAGGCGATGGCACGGGGCCGGCGCGTGCGCCTGGCGCTCGCCGGCCGCACCCCGCTGCCGCCGCGCTCCGAATGGGCGGCTGCTGAAGGCCCTAGGGCGCTCAAGATTCGCCGCATCCTGGACCTCGAAGCGCTGGGCGCCGAGGTGCTCTATCTCCCGGTTGACGTCGCCGACCGCACCGCCCTGGCGAACGCGATCGCCGAGGTCCGGCGGCGCTTCGGCGCTCTGCACGGCGTCGTGCACGCGGCCGGGGTCGCGGGCGGCGGGCTGCTCCAGCGGCGGACGGAGGCGGAGTCCGAGCGCGTTCTGGCAGCTCGCGTCAACGGCGCACTCCATCTCGCGGAGCTGCTGGACGGCGAGGGGCTCGACTTCCTGGTCCTCACCTCCTCGCTCGGCGCCCAGTTCGGCGAGCCGGGGCAGGCGGACCTCTGCGCCGCCGGCGCCTTCTGCGACGCCTTCGCGCTGGCCCGCTCCCGCCGGCCGGGGCCGTTCGTCCTGGCGATCGACTGGGACACCTGGCGGGAGGTGGGAATGGCGGCCGACCTCAGCGGGTTGCCTGAGGAACTGCGACGAGCCCGCGAGCAGGCGCTGGCCACCGGCATCGCCCCGGCCGAGGGGGGAGAGCTGTTCCTCCGCCTGATCGAGCGCTCGGAGCTGCCGCAGGTGGTGGTGTCCACCAAGGATCTGGGGGCCGTTGAGGCCCATCTCGCGGCACTGGCGCGCGGGGAAGGAGTCGAGGCGCGGGGCGGCCACGCGCGCCCCGAGCTGCGCGGCGCCTACGTCGCGCCCCGCGATGCCACGGAGGAAGTGATCGCCGCTATCTGGCAGGGGCTGCTGGGGATCGAGCGCGTGGGGGTGCACGACAACTTCTTCGACCTCGGCGGCCATTCGCTGCTGGCCACCCAGGTGACCGCCCGGGTGCGGGAGACGCTGAAGGTCGAGGTCCCCTTGGAGGCGCTGTTCGAGGCGCCTACGGTGGCCGGGCTCGCGGCGCGGGTGGCAGGCTTGGCGGCGGCCGCACTGCCCGCGGCGGACGGCGATCTGGAGGCGCTGCTGGCCGAGATCGAGGGGCTGTCCGCGGACGAGGCGGGGGCCCTGTACGCCGAGGAGCTGAAGGAAAGAGGAGTTGAATGAGCGTGTCTGATCAGGATCTGAGCCGGCGAATCGCCTCCCTGACGCCCGAGCAGCGGCGGCTGCTCGAGCTGCGCCAGAAGCGGCGCCAGGAGGCCGAGGCGGCGGCGCAGCCCCACCCGCTGCCGCGCGCGGCCGGCGCCAACGCCTTCCCCCTCTCGTTCCCCCAGCAGCGGCTCTGGTTCCTCGACCAGCTCGAGCCGGGGAGCGCCGCCTACAACCTGTTCGAGGCGCTCCGCCTCACCGGGCCGCTCGACCGCGGGCGGCTCGACGGCGCCTTCACCGAGATGGTGCGGCGGCAGGAGGCGCTGCGCA
>DASWQX010000726.1:0-2885 GCA_036403495.1 Thermoanaerobaculia bacterium | reverse complement strand
TGCCGGAGTCGTCATTGGCCGTTCCCCGCAACCAGCTAGATACCGGCTGCTGCCGCGTCGGGGGAAGGGTGGGCCGGAGGCCCATCCCGGAGGGACGCGCAGCGCCCTTCCGGCGACCGCTGCAGCCGGCACACTCGGCCGGGGTGGGAGCGGCGTTCCGGCCGAGCGCGGTGAGGTGACCATCCGGTTGTCCTGTGCCGAGAGCCGGCGCCGCCAGTCCCCATCCAGTCCCCAAAACGCTCAGGCGCCAGCCTTCACAACCATGCTTGCCTAACACTGAACCCGCAGGTCAGGGTTGTTTTTCCGAGAATGTCCGACGATACCCAAGCGCCAGGCCCGAGTTCGCGATGCACATCGACATCCGAGCCATGTAGCGCTCTGACCCGCAGGATGATCGGCGCTTTGATCGTCGTGCTAACCACCGGCGAGAGCGCGCAACTGCTCCACGGCAGGCTCGTCCATGAGTCGGCGGAGACCGATCCCAGAAAGTCGCGCAGCGCTCCTCCGGCGACGCCCAGCAGCCGGCACACCGCGGCCGGGGGGAGCGGCATGCCTTCGTCAACGCCTCCCAGGGCTGCCCCCCGGACGAAAATCCAGGTCACCGCTACTGGAGGAAAGCTGGAGAAGCGGGTGGACACTCCAGTGCAGCTGGGTGCAACCGCGATCGCACCGATCTCCGGCTTCCACAGCGGCGATGGTCCGCCCACAAGTCTCGCCCCCAGCTTCGCTGGCAGACCTGTGCGGTACACCGTCACCGGGGCGAGCGCTGACTCGATCGATGACGAGAGGCAGGACCATGGCCAGCATCTCGAGGTTGCCGAACGGTAAGTACCGGCCGCGGTACCGGGACGAGCAGGGCAAGGAGCACGCTCGCCACTTTGACCGGAAGGTTGACGCCCAGCGCTGGCTCGACGAGGTCACCGCGGCCGTGGTCACCGGCACGTACGTCGACCCGGGAGCGGGCCGGCAGACCTTTGTCGAGTACTACGCCGAGTGGTCGGCCCGCCAGGTGTGGGCGCCCGGCACTGAAACGGCGATGAGCCTGGCCGCCCGGTCCACAACCTTCGCCGACGTCCGGATGCGGTCCCTGCGCCGCTCGCACGTCGAGCACTGGGTCAAGAGCATGGTCAGCCGCGGCCTGGCGCCGGGCACCGTGCACACCCGGACCAACAACGTCCGCGCCGTCCTGCGCGGCGCCGTCGCCGACCGGGTCATCCCGCGCGACCCGAGCGAGGGCATCGCCCTCCCCCGTCGGCGCCGCGCGGCCGCCGCCATGACGCTGCCGACACCCGCCCAGGTTGGAACGATCCTCGAGGCCGCCGACGGACCCTTCCGCGCCTTCGTCGGGCTGTGCGCCTTCGCTGGCCTCCGACTCGGCGAGGCGGCCGCCACGAGGGTCGGCGACGTCGACTTCCTCCGCCGCACCCTCACCGTCGCCCGCCAGGTGCAGCGCGCCCCCGGCGGCGCGATAGAGCTGCGTGCACCGAAGTACGGCAGTGAGCGGCAGGTCTACCTCGCCCCGTCACTGGTCGACCTGCTCGCCCGGCACGTCGCCGCCCACTGCCCTGAGGGCACCTGGCTCTTCACCGGGGAAGCCGGCCAGCCACCCCACCAGAACACCGTCGGCCACCGTTGGCGGACGACGCTCGCCGCAGCCGGCCTCAGCGGCGTCAAGCTGCACGACCTCCGGCACTTCTACGCCTCCGGGCTCATCGCCTCCGGCTGCGACGTCGTCACCGTCCAGCGGGCTCTCGGGCATGCCAGCGCCACCACGACGCTGAACACCTACAGCCACCTCTGGCCCACCGCGGAGGACCGCACGAGGCGGGCCGCCGAGGAACTTTTCGCGGACAGTTGCGGACTGGGTGCGGACTCGGCCACCTCAACAAGCCGCTGACCTGCACAAATGCCGCCAGCTACACGTTGAAGCGGAACTCCACGACGTCGCCGTCCTGCATGACGTACTCCTTGCCCTCCATGCGGACCCAGCCCCTTGACTTGGCCTCGCCCATGGAGCCGGCCTCGATCAGCTGGTCGAAGGAGACGATCTCGGCCTTGATGAAGCCACGCTGGAAGTCGGTGTGGATGACGCCGGCGGCCTGCGGGGCTGTGGCGCCGACCGGGATGGTCCAAGCTCGCGCCTCCTTTGGGCCCGCCGTCAGGTAGGTCTGCAGTCCGAGCGTGGCGAAGCCGACGCGGGCGAGCTGATCGAGACCCGGCTCGTCCTGACCGATGCCCGCCAGCAGCTCGGCGGCCTCCTCAGCGGGCAGCTCGGCGAGCTCCGACTCGATCTTCGCGTCCATGAGGATCGCCTCCGCCGGGGCGACAAGGCCGCGCAACTCGGCGATCAGCTCCTCGTTGCCGAGCTCCTCCTCGTCGACGTTGAACACGTACAGGAAGGGCTTGGTGGTCATCAGCCCGAGCTCGCGGAGGGGTGCCGGGTCGATGCCGGCGGAGAAGAGCGTCTTGCCCTCGTTCAGCACCTTCTGCGCCTCGACGGCGGCGGCATGCAGGGACGCGCGCTCCTTGTCCTTGCGCATCTCCTTCTCCAGCCGCGGGATCGCCTTCTCCAACGTCTGGAGGTCAGCCAGGAGAAGCTCGGTGTTGATGGTCTCGATGTCGTCGGCCGGGCTGACCTTGCCGTCGACGTGCACGACGTCCGGGTCGGTGAACACGCGGATGACCTGGCAGATCGCGTCGCTCTCACGGATGTTCGCCAGGAACTTGTTGCCCAGCCCCGCGCCCTCGCTGGCACCCTTCACGATGCCGGCGATGTCGACGAAGGACACCGTCGCCGGGATGATCTTGGCTGAGCCGAAGATCTTCGCGAGTACGTCGAGGCGAGGATCGGGCACGCCCACGACGCCGACGTTGGGGTCGATCGT
>DASWQX010000725.1:0-4630 GCA_036403495.1 Thermoanaerobaculia bacterium | reverse complement strand
CTGGGAGCAGGTGGCGGAGGTTTTCGGGCTGCTCGGGTAGACTCCAGCGCGTGAAGTACTTCGGACAGCCCGACTTCCAGCACGGCGAGGTGCCTGCGGTGGGTGTCCTCCTGGCGAACCTGGGGACGCCCGACGCTCCGGACGCGCCCGCGCTCCGGCGCTATCTGCGCGAGTTCCTGCTCGATCCGCGGGTCATCGAGATGCCGCGGGCGCTCTGGTGGCTGATCCTCCATCTCTTCGTGCTCCCCTTCCGGCCGGCCAAGTCGGCCGCCCTCTATCGGAAGGTCTGGACGCCCGAGGGCTCCCCGCTGCTCGTCATCTCCAAACGCCAAGCGGCGGCGCTCCAAGAGGTGCTGAGCCGCGAGGTCGGCACGCCGGTCCACCTCGCGGTCGCCATGCGCTACGGCAATCCGTCTGTGCGCTCGGCGCTGCGCTCACTCGCGGCCAAAGGGTGCCGCCGCGTTCTGGTGCTGCCGCTCTACCCGCAGTACGCGGCGGTGACCACCGGCTCGACGGTCGACGCGGTGGCCGCCGAGCTGACGACCTGGCGGTGGGTGCCGGAGATCCGGACGATCCACCACTACCACGACGACCCCGCCTACATCCGGACGCTGGCGGCGAGCATCCAGGAGGTCTGGGATCGCGAGGGGGAGCCGGAGAAGCTCCTGTTCTCCTTCCACGGCATTCCCCAGCGCTACTTCCTGGCCGGCGACCCCTACTTCTGCGAATGCCACAAGCTCGCCCGCCTCGCCGCCGAGGAGATGAAGCTCCCCCGCGAGCGATGGCAGGTCTCGTTCCAGTCGCTGTTCGGCAGGGAGGAGTGGCTGAAGCCGTACACCGACAAGACCATCGCCGCGCTGGCGAAGTCCGGGGTGGGCAAGCTCGACATCGTCTGCCCCGGCTTCTCGGCGGACTGCCTGGAGACCCTGGAGGAGATCGACGAGCAGAACCGCGAGGTCTTCCTCCACGCCGGCGGCGAGCACTACCGCTACATCCCGGCCCTCAACGACCGGCCGGACCACATCCGAGTCCTCGCCGACCTCATCCACCGCAACCTCCAGGGGTGGGTGAAGACGCCGGAGGAGTGGAGCGCGGAGGAGGCAGGCCGCGAGGCCGCCGAGTCGCGGCGGCGGGCCGAGGCGATGAAGGCCGAGCCGGTCTTGCGAAACTGATACCCTTGAAAACCCTATAGGAGAAGACGAAATGAGAGCCCTGAGATCCCTGGCGATTCTTGGCCTGCTGGCCTCCGCCGCGGGCGCCACGTTCGCCCAGCAACTCGACCTCCCCCGTCCGAGCCCCAACGCGTCCGTGTCGCAGACGGTCGGGGTCACCGAGATTACCATCAAGTACAGCCGTCCCGGCGTCAAGGACCGGCAGATCTGGGGCAAAGTGGTGCCCTACGGCGAAGTCTGGCGCACGGGCGCCAACGAGAACACGACGATCAAGTTCAGCACGCCGGTCCGGATCGACGGCCACGAGCTGCCGGCCGGCATTTACGGCCTGCAGACCCTCCCCACCGCGGGGGACTGGACGATCATCTTCAGCAAGGACGCCAACGAGTGGGGAGCCTTCAGCTACAAAGAAGCGGACGACGCGCTGCGCATCCAGGCCAAGCCGCAGCCGGCGGAGCTCCGCGAGCGCATGGCCTTCGACTTCGACGACGTGACGGACACCGCCGCCAAGGTCGTCATCCAGTGGGAAAAGATCAAGGTCCCCTTCACCGTCGAGGTCGACACGCCGAAGCTGGTGGCGGCCAAGATCAAGGACGCGGTCCGCTGGCAGACCTCCTACCAGGCGGCGAACTACTGCATCCAGAACGACACCTGCCTCGACGACGCCTCGCGCTGGCTCGACGCCTCGATCGCGCTCGACTCGAACTTCGCCAACCTGCGCGCCAAGGCCCTGCTGCTGGCCAAGAAGAACGACGGCAAGGGTGCGGCGATGTACGCCGAGAAGGCCCTCGCCGCCGCCAAGACCACTCAGCCCGCTCCGAACCCGCAGCAGGTCAAGGACCTGGAGGGGATGGTCGCGGGCTCCAAGAAGGGGAAGTAGGAATCAAGCGATGACCGCGGCCGTGCGCTCGGCGAGCCAGGGCCGCAGGTCGACCACCTGATCCAGACAGGCGAGGGGCTCCAGCTCCAGGAGCTCCTCGCGGCCGTGCCCGCCGGAACAGACGCCCACCGCGGGTGTCCGTGCGCTCCGCGCCATCTCCAGGTCGTAGGTGGTGTCGCCGATCATCACGGCGTCGCGCGGCGCCACGCCCAGCTCGTCGAGCAGGTCGAGGAGCATCTTGGGATGGGGCTTGGAGAAGGCCTCGTCGACCGTCCGCGTGGCGTGGAAAAGCTCCCTCAGACCGGTCTGATCGAGGGCGTAGTCGAGGCCGCGGCGGCTCTTGCCGGTGGCGACCGCCAGCAGATATCCCGCGTCCGCGAGATCCCGCAGCAGCTCGCCGACGCCGGTGAAAAGGAGCGGCATGTCGCGGTAGGTGGAATGCCAATGCTCTCGGTACCCCTCCAGGACCTGGCCAAAGCGCGCCTCGTCGCAACCGGGGCTCAAGATCTCGATCGTCTCCCGGAGACCGAGGCCAACCATGCCACGGATCGTCCTTTCGGGCAGCTCTCCCAGGCCGAGGTCGCGGATCGTCGCCTGAGTGCAGGCCACGATCGTGCCGATGGAGTCCATCAGCGTCCCGTCCCAGTCGAAGACGAGCAGGCGGAAGGGGTTGGCGTCGGTTGGCATCGCGAGGCCGGAGGGTGCCTCCGGAGAGCCTCATGATGACAGACGGGAGCGGCGCGTTCAACCTTCGGCGTCGCCGTCGAAGGGAGTGCTGATCGACGGCGGCATGACGATCCGCCGCTCGATCCGGACGCCGGGAGGGACGATGGCGCCGAAGCCGACGATCGACTCGCGGACGATGCTCCCTTCGCCGATCCGGGCCTCAGGCAACAGCACCGACCCCTCGATCCGCGCCCCCGTTTCCACCGTGGCTCCGGGCTCGATCGACGAACGCCGCACCTTCACACCGTCCTCCAGGACCGCCTCTGGGGAGATCCACGAGCGCCGCCGGGCGAGAGTCCCGTCCAGGAAGCGTTGCGGCGTTCCCATGTCGTGCCAGAGGCCACCGTCCACGAGGGAGCCGATCACCTCTCCGGTGGCAAGCCTCGGCTCGTAGAGATCGCGCACGATGTCGGACTTTCCCGGTTTCAGGTCCGCGAGGAGCTCGGGTGAGAAGACGTGCGCGCCGGCGAAGACGTAGCGTCGGGCGACCTCTCCGAGCTCCGGATCGCCCTGCCGGAAGGAGAGAATCCGTCCGTCACGATCGATCCCTACGCCGCCGGCGAAACGCGCCGGATCGGGCCGCGAGGTGAGGAGCAGGGTCGAACGGGCGCCGCTCGCGAGGTGCCGGCGGATCAGCCTGCCGAAAGGCCAATCGCAGAGGCTGTCGCCGTTGACCAGCAGCACCAGGTCGGCGGGCGCGAGGAATTCCTTCAGCGGATAGAGGGCGCCGAGGGTACCCAGCACCTCCGGCTCTTCCGACCAGGTGAGCGGCAGCCCCTGGTACGAGTCGCCGAAGCGCTTCCGGATCAGGTCTCCGAGGTAGTGGAGGTTGACCGCCGCCGCCTCGCATCCGGCGGCGGCGAGCCGCGCCAGGGTGTGACCCAGGATCGGCATGCCACGGACCGGCAGGAGCGGCTTGGGGGCGACCAGGGTCAGCGGCCGCAGCCGCGTGCCCAGCCCCGCCGCCAGGACGAGAGCGCGGATCCTCCTACGGGGCATGGCTCGGGCGGAAGCTAGCGGAAGACCATCTCGGGCGGCGCATCCGGGTGGTTCTTGAGGTACTCCTCGTAGAGGCGCAGATACGAGCGGCGCTCCGCCTTCTCGGGATCGAAGCCGCAGCGCTTGGAGACGGTCTCCGCGCCGTCCCCCTCGAACTCGGCGAAGTCGCCGATCGGCGTGTGGTCGAGGGCGATGGTGACGCCGCCCAACTGCCACTCCTCCCGCATCTTCTGGTAGCGGCGCACGACGCTGTAGCCGAGGTTCTCGAACAGGGCCATCGCCTCGTCGGAGCTCTGCACCTCGATCTCGCGCTCCTCGCGCACCTTGACGTTCCCCTCGATCCGCATCGGACCCTTGAAGGTCAGGCGGGCCCGGCCGCCGTCGGTGCGCAGGCGCAGGATGCGGTCCGAGGAGAGCAGCTCCTCGTTGCGGTCGAGAATCCAGTTGTCCTCGAAGGCCGAGGGGCCGACGCGCTCCGCCTCGAGCTCGATCAGCCGGTCGCGCAGCTTGTCCAGCTCGACCTTGGGAAACTTGATCTCGCGTTCGAGATTGTCCTTGCTCCTCATAGATCGCTCAAACGATCCAGCAGCCGTGCGACGGAGCGGATCCCGTTGTAGAAGTGACTGATGTTGAACTTCTCGTTCGGCGAGTGGAGGCCGTCGTCGTTCAGGCCGAAGCCGAGCAGCAGGACGGGGCACTTGAGGACCGAGGCGAAGGTCGAGACGATGGGGATCGATCCACCCTCGCGGATGCGCACCGGACGCGCGCCCCAGATCTCTTCCATGGCGTCGAGAGCGGCGTCGACGATCGGCCCCTTCGCCTCCACCACGACCGCAGCGCCGTCGTGGAGCAG
>DASWQX010000724.1:0-5931 GCA_036403495.1 Thermoanaerobaculia bacterium | reverse complement strand
TTTCTTCCCCGGCACCATCGAGGAGAACATCCGGTTCGGCGACCTCGCGGCGACCGGAGAGCAGGTGATCGCCGCCTGCCGCGTGGCCGGAGCGGACAGGTTCGTTCAGGCGCTGCCGGCGGGCTACCGGGCCCCCCTTGGCGAGCGTGGGGTGACGCTCTCGGCCGGCCAGAGACAGCGCCTCGCCATCGCGCGCGCCCTGCTGCGCGACCCATCGATCCTCATCCTGGACGAGGCCACGTCGGCGCTCGATTCGGCCTCGGAGCTCGCGGTTCTCGACGCGCTCGGCCAGGCGAGCCGGGGGCGGACGATCCTGCTTATCGCGCACCGCCTGTCCACCGTGATCTGGGCCGACCGGATCGTGGTGATCCAGCACGGCGTGGTGCTGGCGATCGGAACCCACGAGCATCTGGTGGCGGACTGCGAGGTCTACCGGGAGCTGTACGGCGCGCAACTCGCGCTATGAGGCCAAGCTTGAGCGTACGCCGCTCGCGCGTTGACAACATCGAAGAGCCTATTGCAGAATATCGATCCTGTTGCTGCCGTGAATGCGAAGATGGCGTATCATTCTCAAAACGCCCACCTTCGAGACTTGGTGGCAGGCCTGGAGGATACGGACATGGAAGTTTCGAACAGCGTCCAGGAGCCTCGTTTTCTGCTGCCGATCGTGATGGACCAGCTCCTCGAGCCTGACAAGTGCAAGGAAATCATCGAGATCGCTGACCGCTACACGCCCGAGCACGGCAGAGTCGGCAACGAGGTCAATGCATATCGAAAGACAGTCGTCCGGCGCATGGAGCGCGACGACCACTCGGCGCCCCTCTGGGACAGGCTCTACGACCTCGTGCAGGAGATCAACGCCAGACACTTCGGGCTCGACATTACCGGTATCCTGCCGCCTGAATGCACCACGTACGTTCCCGGTTATGGCCACTTCGGATGGCACACCGATATCAACTACAAGGCTCCCGACCTCGTGCGGAAGCTCAGCGTCATCATTCAGCTAAGCTCTCCCGCGGACTACGAAGGCGGCGAGCTGCAGGTCTTCAACGGGGAGCCGACCGCCCTGGACAAGCGGCACGGTGCCATCGTGGCGTTTCCTGCCTTCGTGCAACACCGGGTCACGCCCGTGACCCAAGGCATGCGCACTTCGCTGGTCGTGTTTTCCCAGGGACCCGCCTGGCGGTAGCGGAGGAGTGGGACGAAGGGCTCAAGAGCCTGATTCCGTCATCCTCTCGTTCATCGACTCCATCATCGCCGCCAACTCCGCCGGCGATTCCGGCAGCATCGGCTGGTTCCCCTTGCGGCCGCCGCGGGCGATCTTCTCGGGCTCCATCTGCGAGGCCAGCAGGAGCTTCGCGGTGTCGACCGCGCGGCCCGCGAGCTCGCGGGCGGCTTGGTGGAGCGATTCGCTCTGCTGCACGTAGGCGACGTTGCGCTCCATGTCCTCGGCGGACCAGCCGCGCGAGTGGGCGATGTAGGGGAACTGCGGGAACAGGCAGCCGATCTCGCCGAAAAAGCCGAGGAGCTGGCCGGCCACCGCCTGCACGTTGTCCTGACCGCCGGTGATGATGAACGCCGCCACCTTGTTGCGCAGCAGCACCCTGTTGCGGATCGTCACCTGATTCTGCACGCAGTTCATCCGCTCGACCATCTTGTAATAGAGCGAGCTCGCCGAGCCCCAGCGGATCGGCGTGCCGACCAGGATCACGTCCGCCCAGTGGACGATCCCCTCGTAGACCTCGGTCATCTCGTCGGCCGGGTCCATCTGGGTGATCGAACAGGGCCACGTGCAGGCGTGCGCGCTCTTCGAGTAGTACCCCTCGCAGGCGCGGAACTTGAGATCGGAAAGCTTCAGGCAGCGCGCCTCCGCCCCCGTGCCCCGAGCCGCCGCGAGCGAGGTCTCCAGCAGCGCTTCGGAGGTGGAGTAGCGGGGGAAGGCAGGGTCCATCACCGTCGTCGAGATCCCCAGCACGCGCACCGGGCCGTCCTCGCGCCGCACCGGCCGGGCGAGCGCGTGCGGCTGATGCGGCAGCTTGCGGCGGCGCGTCACCGGCATCAGATTGACCAGCAGCCGGCCGCTCTCCTGCCGCAGCTCGTAGCTCGGCACGCAGTCCTGTTCGAAGCCGGGCTCCCCCTCGCCGGTGCGGTGGTGAAATTTCCAGTGGTGCCAGGGGCAGACCACGTACTCGCCGTCATGGTGCCCCTCGCCGAGCGGTCCGCCGACGTGATTGCAGGCGCCGGAGATCGCCCCGAACCGGCCGTCCTTGCAGCTCAGGGCGATCTTCGTGCGGCCGATCGTGATCTGTCGCAGAGGATGCTTCGCGAGATCCTCGACGGGGCCCAGGTCGTGCCAGCGCGCCTCACTCATGATGGCTCTCCAGAAGGCGGCGGCAGGCCGACACCGCCGAGGTCAAAAACCTTTCGATCCGCTCGCGTTGCGTTCCGTTCGAGCCGCCGCTGGTGAATTCCGACGCTTCGAGCACCGCGCCGATCCAACCCTCCGTGTGCCAGTGGCCGCCGTCCAGCTTCGGCAGTTCGCCCGCCGGGCGGGGCCAGGGGAGGAGGTAGAAGTAAGGCTCGGCGAACGTGCCATCTCCCGGGCTCAGGCCGACGCCGATCGACCGCGCCTCCTCGGGGTCCGCCTCCGGATCGAGCCGGAGCAGCGTCGCGAGGTCGAAGTGGTGCGGCCAGCAGCGCACCGGCGATGCCTCGGGATTGGCGTCGCGGAGGGCGCGCAGGAGCCGGTCGGCGCCGGCGTAGTAGCGGTCGAGCTCGGCGAGCGCGGGAGACATCGAGAAGGAGAACTGCGCGCCCATCGACACCGGGTGCGCGGGGAGCCCCTCGGAACGCTCCAGAGGCTGCCCGAAGGGTCGGCCGACCAGCGCCTCCACTTCGCGTTCCATCCACTCGTAGGCCTCGTCGAAGGTGTGCCCTTCGAGCTGCATCCCGCAGATCGTCCCGCCGCTCTCATCCAGCAGCATCAGCGCCGGATTCGCCAGGTGGATCGCGGGGCGGAACGGCCTTTTCCCCTCGATCACTCCCTGCGCCAGCACGCGGGGGCCCGCCAGCCATTCCAGGCTCTGCTCGCTGAAATCCGGCTGGTGCGGCAAGAGCTGCTTGCCGACCGCCGCGGCCGCCTGCGCCGCCCAATGAAGCTGCAGGCGGGCGTCGATCAGAGCGCGCGGATCGACCGCGCCCATGGTTTCCCAGTCCGACATCGCAAAGTTCCTCCTTGGCCCGGCTTGGATGCCCTGGGGTGGAGAGAGGTTTCAGTGGAGGAGAGACTATCGCGAAGTGGGGGAATCAGGCGAACCCGCTCCAGGTCAGCCACGACCGAAGTGGGCAAGAGCGGAGCGAGCCAGGTCTGGATCGGCGTGGCCCGCCCGCTGCCGGTTTACAGCCGCGATATGGGATGGATCCTGGCCTCCTTGGGAGCCGACTTTTCGATCTCCTTAATGCTGTCGGGAGTGATGCAGATCCGTACGCCGTTCCGCTTCGTGAATGTGAAGTTGCGGGTCCCGCACTCCTGCCGGAATTCTTCCCGGTACTCCCGCAGGTGGTCCTGGAGATAGTGGATGGCCACCTCCTCTCCAATCAGGATTCCGTGCTCGCCGTCCGACCGGAAGTGTACCCCCGCGAAGTTGCGGCCGAATGCGATGTTGGAGGCGAGCTTGTCGAGCTCGCCGCCGACGGTCAGCGTCGCGCCCTCGGGAGTGAAATTCCGCGGCTGGCTCGGAGGTGAATCAGGATCGATGATCTTCTGGCAGTCGTCGAAGATCGCCTTGAGCACCGTCGCGCAGGCCCCCGCGATGGTGGCGTGCCCCGACGGCCAGGACGGATGGTCCGGCGAGGCTTCGGGGAACATCTGCGGCAGGAGGTCGGTGTCATAGGACGGATTGCCGTGAGCATTGTGATAGTTCGCCTTTCTGACCCGCTCCAACAGCTTTCCGACGGCACTGTGCTCGGCAAAGAGCAGCGGCGACAGGTGCCCACGGAGCTCGCCGTTGCCATTCTTTGCCAAGTGAATCAATGCGGCCATAACCTCCGGTCGAGCCTTGCGGGCGACGAGGTATTTCTGCGCCCAGGCGGCGCGCTCGGCCACGCCGCGCACGCCGCCGACGAGCGCGAAGGCGTCGCCCGGACCGAGTGTGGGGCCATCGCTCTCGTTCGGGTAGTGCGGCTCCGGACCGTCTCCATATGGCGAATGCGGCGTGAGGGGATACTCGTGGCCGGTGAGGATATTGGCCGCGCGGATGAAATGGTCGTATGCGTTGTCCACATGGACCAGCTCGCCGAGGTTCCGGCCGGTGACCAGCGGACCGAGGCCGGAGAAGTGGTGAGGGGGATAGGGCTCCGGGACTTCCGCGTTCTGGAGCTTGACGTAATGTTCCATAGTGATGCCGAAATCCTTGTCCTTGCCTTGCGGCACCCGCAGGGGTTGGCTGAGGATGTGAGCGAACTGCCCGGCATGGATCAGGTCCGCGACGTGCGGGGCGCACCCGGACGGGAACAAGGGGGGATCGTCGAAGGTCAGGAACACGGACAGATACGGGCCCTGCTGGTCGCCGTCGGTGGGTCCGCGGAAAAGGTTGTCCGGGGTGACGTGCAGATCGGCCGCGGTGTGCCTTTGGTACCGCGGATAACCCCATACGAAGGCCGCCCCGAGCTCGTTGAGAGCCGCGACCGCCAAGTCGACGTCGGCCTCGAACCAGGGGCCCGGGTGCTGGTAATGATGGAGCGCGAGGCCGCGCAGCAGAGCCATGGCGTAGATCTCGACCATCTCGGCGGCCGAGTACTCCGAGCTGAGGCTGATCTCGTCCAGCAGGCTGCCGGGATAGTCCGGGCCATAGAGGATTTTGCCCGCGTCGAGCGAAACGATGTCCGGGCCCTTGATGCTCAGGGATTTGCCGGATTGCGGATTGATCAGCACCCGGGGGCGGGCCGGCGCGGGCGGGTGGCGGAATAGCAAGGTGATCGCGTTCAGCGCGGCGTGGTCGAAATCGCTCGAAGGAGCATCGATCTTCAAGCCCTTCAGGAGCAATCGGTAGCTCGCCGTCCCGCTACCTGCCCCGCCGGCGGTCAGCAGGCCCTGCGCGTCGTGCTCCATCAGCTTGTGGAACGACGCCGCATACCGCTGGAAATTGACTTCGTCCGGGGTGCAGCCGTTCGGCGGGCAACTGTCCGGCACGTCGTAGGCTGGCGGGTTCAGGATCTGGGTCTTGGCCGCGTCGACGCGCGTGCAATACGAGAGCTTTTGCCGAGGCGTGAACGGGCCGGTGTCAGCCCCGTCCTTGCAAAAGCCTTCGGTGGACGGTGCTGGCTGGGACGCTGTGGGTTCTGTCATGGACTCCTCCCCGTGAGGTGAGAAATGGGTCGAGCCCTCCTCCCGAGCCTATTCTCGGAGGACTGCGCAAGTGGACCATTATAACATCGACCAAGAGCAAGGAGATCCAGAAGCGGCTTTATATTGTGCCGGTTAATTTGAATATTTCAATGCGGGGAAGACCGTTCGAAGCCCGACATCGCGAAGTTCCTCCTTGGCGGCTTGGATGCCTTGGCTGGGGAGCGGTTTCAGAGAGAGGGAGATTATGGCGAAAGGCGGCAGTTCCGTGCTTCGGGCCCTCACTCCCCCGGCCCCTCTCTCCCATCGCCCTCCCCCCAACACCGGGAGAGAGGGGAGGAAGACAACAGCCAAGTTGAGGAGCCTGCGAGCTTCCTTCGCTTTTTTATCCCCTCTCTCCCGGTCGGGCGGGAGGGCGGTGGGAGAGAGGGGTAGGGGAGTGAGGGCGGTTCAGACCGGGGACATCGGTAACACTTCAGACCGGGGACATGGGTGACAGTTTGTGGGAGAGCATCTGGAGCCGTGGAGGTTCTGGATGCCTTGGAACGAGATGACCCGGATGAGCCATCGAGCGCGATTTTTAGTGG
>DASWQX010000723.1:0-3977 GCA_036403495.1 Thermoanaerobaculia bacterium | reverse complement strand
GCTGGAGCTCGACGCAGGCCTCGTAGTCGGGGAGCGACGAGAGCGGCCGGAAGGTGATGCCCATCCCCTGGGATCGACGGTCGGTTCGCTGCACGGGGGGCGGGGGCATGGCGTCGGGGTGGATCTTGTCACAAGACGGGGGACCCTTTATCACCCCGACCCTCTTCTCCCACCGCACGGGGGGAGCTTCTTGTCTGCCTCCGCGATCCAGCGACGCAACGACGTCTCTGGATGGTTGATCGCTGAGCGGTTCCTCGGCTTCAACGTCTCCGCGCGCCTTTGATTGCCTTGGCCACGATACGGACGTATATTCAAGCCATGAAGGTCACGACTTCCGTCCAGCTCTCCGAAGATTTGATCGAGGCGATCGACGACCGAGCGCGTCGCCGCAACGAGGACCGTTCCAGCGTCATCGAAGCCGCCGTCCGGGCCTTTATCGTCGTCCCAGCGCCGAGAGGCGGAACCGATCTCGACATTCTCAACCGCTTCGCTGACGAGCTGAACCTGGAAGCGGAGGACGTCCTCGCCTACCAGGTCATTCCTTGAGACGCGGGGAGCTCTACCGGGTCCTCCACCCCACCGCTCAGGACCCCAGGAAGTCCCGGGTGTTTGTCGTGGTCAGCCGCCAAATCCTGATCGACTCCCGCTTTTCGACGGTCATCTGCGCGCCCATCTACTCGAAGCACGACGGGTTATCGACCCAGATTCCCGTGGGAACCGAGGAAGGGCTCAAACACGACAGCAGCATCCATTGCGACGAGCTCGTCAGCCTTCCAAAGTCGGTCCTCACGAATTACATCGGAGCCCTTTCGAGCGCTAAACTGCGGGATCTCGACACGGCTCTTGGGATCGCGTTAGAGCTTTCGTCCTCCGTCCGGACATCGTAGCCCCCATGGCCGCGGGCATCGATTTCAGGCGCTACCGCAAGCTGCGCCGCTTCGTGACCCGCGTCTTCCTCCAGGTGGTCTGGTGGGACGTCGTGCTCAACGTCCCCGGGCTGCGGCGGTTCCGGCGGGCTCCTCTCGTGCGCTATCAGCGGATCGCGCAGCGCTACCGGGCGCTGGCCGGCGAGATGGGCGGCGTCCTCATCAAACTCGGCCAGTTCCTCTCGACCCGCGTCGACATCCTGCCGCCGGAGATCACCAACGAGCTCGCCGGGTTGCAGGACGAGGTGCCGCCGGAGCGCTACGCGGACATCGTGCGACAGATCGAGGCGGATTTCGGCCGCCCGCTCGGCGAGATCTTCGCCTCCGTCTCCCCCGAGCCGGTGGGGGCCGCGTCGCTCGCCCAGGTCCACCCCGCGCTCCTCCCCTCGGGCGAGGCGGTGGTCGTGAAGGTGCTGCGGCCGGGGATCGACGTGCTGGTGGAGACCGACCTCGCGGCGGTGCGCCTCGCCACCCGCCTGCTCCGCTTCTCGAAGACGATCCGCCGCCGGGTGGACCTCGGCCGGCTGGGCTCGGAGATCACCAACACCACGCTCGCCGAGCTCGATCTCGAGGCCGAGGGGCGGAACGCCGAGCGCTTCGCGGCCAACTTCGAGGGCGACGAGCGGGTCTACCTCCCCAGGGTCTACTGGGAGTGGAGCGCCCGCCGCACGTTGACGCTGGAGAACGTCGGCTGGCTCAAGATCGGCGACTTGGCGGCCCTCGAACGCGCCGGCATCCAGCGGCCGGAGGTGGCCCGCGTGCTCTACCGGGTCTATCTCAAGCAGATCTTCGAGCACCGCTTCGTCCATGCCGACCCGCATCCGGGCAATCTTTTCGTCCGCCCGCTGCCGGTCGGCGACGAGCTCCCCTTCCCGCCGGGAGCGGTGCCGTCTCCCCTGCCGGCCGGCGAGGAGCGGCCGTTCCAGATCGTCTTCGTCGATTTCGGGATGGTGGCGGTCATCCCCGACCGGCTGCGGGGCGCGCTGCGCGAATACGTGATCGGCCTCGGCACGCGCGACGCCGCGCGACTGGTGCACTCGTACGTGGCGGCCGGCGTGCTACTCCCCGGCGCGGACCTCCGCCGCCTGGAGGAGGTGCACGAGGAGCTGTTCGCGCGCTTCTGGGGGGTGAGCATCGGCAGCCTGCGGGCGACGGCCTTCTCGGAGGCCGAGTTCTTCTTCCGCGAGTACCGCGACATCCTCTACGAGCTCCCCTTCCAGGTGCAGGTGGATCTGCTGTTCACCTCGCGCGCCGTGGGGCTGCTGGCGGGGCTGTCGACGCAGCTCGATCCGGACTTCGATCCCTGGGCGGAGACCATCCCGTTCGCCGAGCGGCTGGCCGCCGAGGAGCTGCGGCGCGACTGGCGCGGCCTGCTGCGCGAGGGGGCCGCCCAGCTCCAGATCCTGCTGACGCTGCCGCGCCGGGTGGACGCCGTGCTCTCCCGCGCCGAGCGGGGGACGCTGGTGGTGCAGACCGCCCTGGCGCCGGAGGACCGCAAGATGGTGCGGCGGCTGGAGCGGGCGATCCACCGCCTCTCCTGGACGATGCTCTCCGCGGGCCTGCTGGTTGCAGGGGTGATGGTGCGCGCCGAGATGCCCGGCCGCCCCTGGGGGTGGCTGCTGATGGCGGTGGCGGCGCTGGCGTTCCTTTGGGGAGCGGTGACGAAGACATAGAATCCCGCCGCCCGGCGGTCGGCCCGGCACTTTCATCTTTCGGAGGACTCTTGCGTATCGCCCGAACGCTCGCCGCTCCCCTGCTCGCCGCCGGACTGCTGGCGGCCTGCGGAAACGACAGCGCGCCCCGAAGGTCCACATCCACTCCCCAGCCGGAGCCGGCGGGCCCCCCGGCGGAGACCGAGCTGACCCTGACCGGCCAGGCCGCGTTCCAAGGCGCCACCCCCGTCCACTGCGCGCTGAGCGGTCCGAGCGGACTGGAGATCGGTTTCCGCACCGGCGACGTCGATACGCCGGCAGTGGCGCTGCGGGTGGACGACTATCGCGGCGGCGGCCCCTACGCGGCGCGGCTGTTCGTGACCGGGCGGTCGGCCACGGGGGGCCTGGTCACCTCGACCGGCGAGGCGCACCTGGAGGTGAGGCAGAGCGCCGCGCCCGGGGCCGCCGCCGTGGTCATGCTCAGCGGCAAGCTCGACGGCTCGTACCAGGGGGACGCCGGAAAGGGGGAGATCGCGGGTCGCTTCGGCTCGTGCGGCTACTCGCAGGATCGCGCCGTCCTGCTGCGAGAGGCCTCCGGCGTCGCACCGGCCTCGGCCCCGGCGAGCGGTGGGACGACTCAGCCCGCCGGCGACGCGGAGGATGCGGGCGGCAAAGGCGACTCAGCGAAGCCGGATGTAGAGACGCTCCCAGCCCGTCCACGACAACCCGCGCAGGCCACGGGGACGGCGGGACGTCTCCGCCGGAGGCCGCACCGAGTCGCCCGCCGGCGCCGCCGGTGAGGCTCTTCCTACCCCTTCCGCTCGTTGAGCCGGTCCAGCTCCTCGCCTACGATCAGATCGACCAGGGCGTCGACCTCGCGACGGTCGATCGCGGCGGGCGCCTCCTCGTCGTAGTCGTCTGACAACTCGTCGGTTTCGAGCCGCTCCAGCAGGGCGGTGACCGGATGGTCCGGCGGCTGGCGGGCGTCGTCGGTCTCGTCGTCTCTCATGGCGTGCTGAATTCTACATCCTGGAGCGCGCGATGAGAGCCACCGGGAAGCGCGCCAGCAGCTCCGCCACCGGCCGCTCCCCCCCCGCGACCTCCTCGCCCGTCAGCTCGTCGCGCCAGGAGCCGGGCGGCAGTGTCACGGTAGTCCCTCGCCAGTCGCCGCCCAGGCGCAGCGGCAGGCGGGGGACGATCACCGCCACCTCGCCGCCGCGCGCGAAGGCGACGGCATGTCCGGCGCGCTCCCCAACGACCGGGAGAGGCTCGTAGTCCCCCTCGGGACCGAACGCCTCGGGCCGGCGCCGGCGCAGTTGCAGCCCCTGGTGGGTCAGCCAGAGCTTCGGCAGCCCCTCGTCCGCGCGGGCGAGGATCGCCTCCGGCGGCATCCCCGCCT
>DASWQX010000722.1:0-4010 GCA_036403495.1 Thermoanaerobaculia bacterium | reverse complement strand
AACGGCTCAAGGCGAGCGGCAACTCGCTGTTCGTCGTCGAGCACGAGCTCGACGTCATCCGTCACGCGGACTGGATCGTGGACGTCGGGCCGGCCGCCGGCGAAAAGGGGGGCGAGGTGCTCTACAGCGGTCCACCCGCGGGGCTCGAAACCGTGGAGGCCTCGCAGACCCGGCGCCACCTGTTTGGAAACTATTCGTTCCCTCCCCGCACGCCGCGGACGCCCGCCGGTTGGCTGCGGCTCACCGGCGTCACCCGCAACAACCTCGACAAACTCAGCGTCGAGTTTCCGTTGGGAGTGTTCACCACGGTCACCGGCGTTTCAGGCTCGGGGAAGTCGAGCCTGGTCAGCCAGGTGCTGGTGGAGCTGGTCGGCGAGGAGCTCGGGCATCCGGTCGAGCTCGAGGAGGAAGAGGGCGAGGAGCTGGAGCGCGCGGCCGTGATTACCACCGGCGGGCGGATCGCCGGCGGCATGGAAACGATCAAGCGCCTGGTGCAGGTAGATCAGAAACCGATCGGCCGCACGCCGCGCTCGAACCTGGCGACCTATACAGGTCTGTTCGATCACGTGCGCAAGCTGTTCGCCGGCACCCGCATGGCGCGCGCCCGTCACTACGACGCCGGACGCTTCTCGTTCAATGTTCGCAAGGGGCGTTGCGCGACCTGCGAGGGGGAGGGCTTCGTGATGGTCGAGCTGCTCTTCCTCCCCAGCGTCTACGCGCCCTGCCCCACCTGTCATGGCGCGCGGTACAACGAGAAGACGCTGGAGATCAAGTATCACGACAGGACGATCGCCGACGTGCTGGGCATGACGGTCGACGAGGCCTGGGATTTCTTTCCCGACGAGCAGCAGGTCTGCCGCTCGCTCAAGGTGCTGCGTGAGGTCGGCCTCGGTTATATCCGCCTCGGTCAGCCGGCCACCGAGCTCTCCGGCGGTGAGGCGCAACGGATCAAGCTGGCGACCGAGCTGCAACGCGCGGGGCGCGGCAATACCCTTTACATTCTCGACGAGCCCACCACTGGACTCCACCCCACCGACGTCGAGCGGTTGATGACGCAGCTCGACGGGCTGGTCGAGGCGGGCAACACCGTGATCGTCGTCGAGCACGACATGCGCGTGGTGGCCGGGAGCGACTGGGTGATCGACATCGGTCCCGGCGCCGGCGAGGAGGGCGGGCGCGTGGTGGTTGTCGGAACGCCCGCGGAGGTCTCCAGATCCTCCGCTAGCCGCACGGCGCCTTATCTGGCGCGTTTCCTGGACGCCATCTAAAGCTCAGTGAGCCTTCCCTCGCTTCGATCGGCCTCTGTGGCCTGCGACCTCATCCCCGGCCCTTCTCCTCCTGAGGAACAAGGCGACTTGTTCCTCCACACCATGTGCTCGGCCCGCCGAGCTGACAGAGCTAAAGGAGAAGGGGGACGACGACGATGCGTTCACCGTCAGGCCCTCCCTCTCCTTTAGGAGAGGGACCTAGGGTGAGGTCGCAGGCCGACGCGGAGCGGCATCTGGCCGGCCCGGAAGATCGGATGTAGTCTGGAGGACCGCCCCGGCGGATGCGTCTCGCCCTTGCCGGGAAACCTCAGACCGCGACCTTCAGGAGGAATCGATGAAGAAACAGGTCCGTCTGCCGAAACGTCTGAAGCTGCACCGCGAAACTCTCTGCGCCCTGGAGGCCCCGGCGCTCGTTGGAATCGGGGGAGGCGCGTCGGCCGCCGCCTGCAACACCACTAAACCCGGTTGCGCCACCCACACCCTCTGCCCGAATACCGTCTGCCTGATCTGCACCGCCTCGGCATGAAAAGCGCGCCGAGGAGGGCGGACGCGTGGTGGCGTCCGGAACGGCGATTGAAGGCCGGCGAGCGTCCCGAAATTGCCGGCGGGTCTCCTGAAATGCCCGGCGGGTGCTTCGCCGGGGCCGGCGGGTCTCCCGAAATTGCCGGCGGACGTCTCGCCGGGGCCGCCGAGCACCTCGAAATTCCCGGCGAAGACCTCGCCGGGGCCGGCGGATCGACAAAAATGCCCGGCGAGCTCTCCGCCGGGCTTTTCATGAGGCTCGCCGGGGCCGGCGGAACACCTGAAGCGGAAAACGGCGTCCCGGTCGCTTCGATCGGCCTCTGTGGCCTGCGACCTCATCCCCTGCCCTTCTCCTCCTGAGGAACAAGGCGACTTGTTCCTCCACACCATGTGCTCGGCCCGCCGAGCTGACAGAGCTAAAGGAGAAGGGGGACGACTGCGATGCGGATTCCGTCAGGTCCTCCCTCTCCTTTAGGAGAGGGACCGAGGGTGAGGTCGCAGGCCACCGCTCTCCCCTTGACAGACTAGGAGAGCGGTGCCACACTCCTAGTCCAGCTAGGGGAGGAGAGAGACATCATGACCAAGACCGCAGACCTGCTTCCGGGCACCCTCGATATGTTGATCCTCAAGGCCGTATCCCTGGCGCCGCTGCATGGATACGGAATTCTGCTGCGCATCCGCCAGATCTCGGGCGAGGCTCTGGAGATCCCGCAAGGCTCGCTGTACCCCGCGCTCTATCGGCTGGAGCACCAGGAGCTGATCGCCGCCGAGTGGGGGCAGAGCGAGAACAATCGCAAGGCGAAGTTCTACACGCTGACTCCGGCCGGGCGCCGGCGGCTGCGCGAGGAGACCGCCGACTGGAATCGTTTGGCGACCGCGATCGCGGCGGCGTTGAACACCACGCCGGAGGAGGTGTGACGTGGTCGGACACCTCTTCTCCGCCTTCCAGACACTCCTCCGCCGGCGCCAGTTCGAGGACGGCATGGCTGAGGAGATGCGCTTCCATATCGATCAATATATGGCGGACCTCGTGCGCTCCGGCGTTCCCGCCGAAGAAGCGGCGCGCCGCGCGCGCCGGGAGTTCGGCCCCCTCGACAATTGCAAGGAGGACTGCCGCGAGGCGAGCGGCCTGCGCCTGTTCGACGAAATCCATCAGGACGCGCGCTATGCCATCCGGCTGATGCGCAAGACTCCGGGCTTCACGGCGACCGCCCTGCTGACGCTGGCGCTCTGCCTGGGAGCCAATCTGACGATCTTCGCCGTCGTCGATTCAGTCCTCCTGCGGCCGCTCCCCTTCCCCGCCGGCGATCGGCTGGTGAGCGTCTACAACACGTATCCCAAGGCCGGCGTGCCCAACGACGGCTGCTCGCTGGCGAATTATTACGAACGCCGTGGGCAGATCCCGGCCTTCTCGGGATTGGCGATCTACCGCGACGCCACGGCGGTCGTGGGCGAGGCGGGCACGACGGATCAGATTCCGGTCTCGCGGGTTTCCCCCGATTTCTTCTCGACCCTGGGGCTCGGTCCGGTGAAGGGACGCGCCTTTACGGAGGCGGAGACCGCGGAGGGAAAAAACGACGCGGCTATCCTCACGGACAGCTACTGGCGACAGCAGTTGGGCGCCGACCCGCGCGTGCTCGGCCGCGCGATCCGCGTCAACGGCATCTCCAGGACCGTAGTGGGAATCTTGCCGCCGCGCTTCAGTTTCCTCTCCTCCCAGGCGCGGATCTACATGCCGCTCGCGTCGAGCCCGGACGAGCGCGCACCTCAGCGGCGGCATTCCGGGACCGCCCGCATGATCGCCCGGCTCCGGCCGGGGGCCACTCTGGCGGAAGCCCAGGCGCAGATCGACGCGCGCAACGCCGCCGTCGAGGTGAACGGCCCGGAGGCGAGGATGATGGCCGACGCGGGCTTCCGCTCGCTGGTGGTGCCCCTCCGCGCGGACCACGTCGCGGCGATCCGCCCCACCCTGCTGCTGGTGCAAGCGGGAGCGCTCTTCCTGCTCCTCATCGGCGGAGTCAACCTGGTGAACCTGCTGCTCATCCGCGCCAGCGGCCGGGTGAAGGAGCTGGCGGTCCGGCAGGCGCTCGGAGCGAGCCGGCGGCAGGTCGTGAGCGGCGCCCTGGTGGAGAGCACGCTGCTGGCGCTGACCGGGGGTCTCCTCGGGCTGGCCGCCGGAGCCGGCGGCATCCGCCTCCTGGCCCTGCTGGGAATCGACCA
>DASWQX010000721.1:0-5914 GCA_036403495.1 Thermoanaerobaculia bacterium | reverse complement strand
CCCTGGGCTCCGTTCTCCCGGCCCGGTGGGCCGGACGGAACCAGACGTCCTGGGGCTGCCGTGCTCCGGGGAACTGGTGCAGTTATTCTGTGACGAGTCCTTAGCTTTTCAAGGGAACGACCCCGTCATAGAGTTATAGTTATGCGTGGCGCCGAACTATGCCCGGGCCAGTCTGCCCTCAAGCCCCGGAAGGCTGCCGTGTCGAAACGGCTTACCTTACATGGCAGTGGTTGTCGATCCTCCGTCAGCGCATCGCCTCGCGGAGGACGGTCTGGCCCACCTCCTTCCTAAACCAAGGGAAACTGCGCGAAGAGGTTAGTCCTAAGCTCGGCTGAGGCTTCCTCTTTCCTTTCCTTGGCACGTACTGAAATCGGCTTCCTTACCCCCAGGCTCCCAACGCCTGCCGCGTCGAGACGATCTGCGCGACGTGGTAGGCGTTGTGATCCGCCACCAGCATCGCCTCGCGGAGGACCGTCTGGCCGTCTCCCCAGGGGAGCTTGGTGTAGAGATCGGTCTTGGGATCGGCCACCAGATCCTGCATCGCCTGGAGATCCTTGTGGAAGGACTCCACGCTCTGGTCCCAGGCCGCGGCGTCCGGTGGCGCGTCGGTTTTCGGCCAGTATCCGGCAGGCCAGTTGGGCGAAACGTGATCCTTGTCGCGGCTGAACTCCAGGAGGTCCCATTGGGCGAGCCGCAGATGCTCCACGAGCTGCCAGACGGTATGCGGAAGGCCGGGAGCCTTGGCGCCGCGGAGGTTCGCCGGCAGATCCTTGATCGCTTGGTCGAAGGTGGCGTGGCCGTGGCCGCCGCGGAGCAGCTCCAGGAGATGATCGCGGAGGATTTGATCGTGGTTCATGGGGTCTCTCCTTTCTGAATTCTGAGAGGCTCGAAAAAGAGGCCGCCCCTTCGGGGCTGGGCCTCACTCCCCAACCCCTCTCTCCCATCCCTCCACCCACCCCTGCCGGGGAGAGAGGGGCTTAAGATCCTCTCTCCCCTGTCTTTCTCTTTGACTAACCACTCCCTCTTCTCCCCGGAAGGGCGGGTGGAGGGATGGGAGAAGAGGGCCGGGGTGATGAGGGGCCTCTACTCCACCATCCCATCCACCAAAGACTTCGCTCCCTGCACGGCCACGCGCTGAAGATAGAGCTTCACGCCGACCAGTCCGCCCAGCTCCTCGCCGCCGCCCGCGCGGCCGGGGCCGCCGTGGAGGGTCTGCGGCAGGGCGGCTCCGGAGCCGGGGGCGTCCGCGGCGGAGGCTTCCGAGCCGATGTAGATGCGGCCGGTGTCGCCGCCGCCGCGCGCCACGAAGTCAGCGGCCCAGGCGGCGTCGTCCGTATAGGCCGAGGTCACCAGCGTGCCGCCGCCGAGGGCCACGATCTCGGCCGCCGCGCCGGCGCTGCCGTCGTAGGGGAGGATCGTGGCGACCGGCGCGAAGACCTCGCGGACGTTGACGGGACCGGCGTTGCGGGCGTCGTCGGCGCGCAGGAGAGTGGGTTGGAGGAAGTACCCCTTGCCCGCCGAGACGCCGGCGCCGTCCGCGCGCTGGCCCGTGCCGTGGACGATCCGCGCGCTCTCCGTCAGCTCGGCGATGCCGGCGACCGTGTCCTTGAGCTGCTGGGCGGTCGCCAGCGGGCCCATCCTGACCGATGGGTCCGCGGGGTTGCCGATGACGACCTCCGAGAGCTTGGCGATCAGCGCCTCCTGGACGGCGTCCGCGCGGTTCGCGGGGACGAGGATGCGGCGAACGGCCGTGCACTTCTGACCGCTCTTCTGGGTCATCTCGCGCACCACGTCCTTGAGGAAGAGGCCGAAGGTGGCCGAGCCGTCCACGACGTCAGGGCCGAGGACCGCCGCGTTCAGGCTGTCGGCCTCGATGTTCACGCGGGTGTTGGAGGAGAGGAGGTTGGCCTTGGAGCGGAGGCCGCGCGCGGTGTCCGCCGAGCCGGTGAAGGCGAGGACGTCGTGAGCGCCGAGGCGGTCGAGCAGGTCGCCGGTCGAGCCGACGATGAGCTGGAGGGCGCCGGCGGGGAGGAAGCCGGCCTCGACGATCAGCTCGATCGCCCGCTCGGTCACCAGGGCGGTGGAAGTGGCGGGCTTGGTGATCACCGGCGTGCCGGCGAGCAGCGCGCAGGCGGCCTTTTCGGCGAAGCCCCAGACCGGGAAGTTGAAGGCGTTGATGTGCACCGCGACGCCGTGGCGGGGCACCAGGATGTGCCGGCCGTAGAAGCCTTCCGTCTTGGCGAGCTGGACGCCGTCCCCCTCGGCGAGGAACATCCGATCGCCGAGCCCCTTGCCGAGCGCGAAGTAGTAGGCCAGCGTGCCGGAGCCGCCGTCGACGTCGAACGAGCCATCCGCCTTGGTGGTGCCGGTGTTGCGGGCGGAGAGGTCGAGCAGCTCGTCGCGGTTATCGCGCAGCACCTTCGACATCTCCTTGAGCAGCATGGCGCGCTGGGCGAACGTCATCGCGCGCAGCGCCGGGCCGCCGGTCTCGCGGGCATAGTCGAGCACCGCGCCGAAATCGATCCCCTCGCTGCCGGCCTGGGCGATCGTCTCCTCGGTCGAGGGGTCCACCAGCGGCACCAGGCCGGACGTCGCCTCATGCCAGTTGCCACGGATATAGCTTCTCAGCGTCTTCATCGCATCGGTCTCCGGTTTGGGTGCCGCCGCAAGGGATTGCGGGGCGTCGAGCAGGCAGATCCTATAACGCAGGGCTGGCCGCGAAGCTTCCAGGGGAGGCTGGATCGGTGCGTTCGCGGCCTGCGACCTCACCCTCGATCCCTCTCCTGAAGGAGAGGGAGGGCCTGACGGGCAATTCGGCTCGAAGTCGTTCCCCTTCTCCTTCAGGAGAAGGGGCTAGGGGTTGAGGTCGCAGGCCCCAGACGTTCCAGGCGTCTCAATGCTCCCCCTCCTCGAGGGCCTTGCGCAGCAGCAGCGCGCGCCGCTTCTCGACCGCCTCGATCCAGAGGGGGACGAAGGCGACGAGGTCGCGCAGGACGGTGTCGATCTCGGCGAGCTGGGTCGCGATCCGGCGGCCGAAGGCGGCGTGGCACCAGATCAGGTCGCGCACCCCCTGCTCCTTCTCCGCGTGCGTGCGGCCGACGGCGGCCTTGATCCCGTCGACCGCCTCCAGCGTCGCTTCGTGCAGCTCCAGCACGCCGCGGCAGCGGTGGGGGATCTCGAAGGCGTGGCGGTCGAGGATCTCCATCTCGTAGAAGCGGACGCCGCGCAGGGCGAGCACCTCCTTGAGCTTGGGGGTGAGGCCGTTGAGAAGGATTTCGAGGAAGTCCGCGGTCGGCTGCCAGGCGGCCAGCGGCGGCACCGCCTCGTCGCGGCGGATGTGGTTCGAGACGCGCGTGAGATGGCGCTCCCGGGAATCCTCCAGGCTCGCCAGGTACTCGCCGAGGCGGACCAGGGTCGAGTGGAGCCACTCGGCCTCGTCGATGTCGCGCGGGAAGCGGCGGGAGAGGAAGTAGTCGGCGTCGTGCAGGCTCCGCGGATCAGCCGCCATCACCTCGCCGAAGGTGTCGTGCAGGAATGAGTGGATCTGGCCGATCGAGACGCAGAGGAGCTTGCGGACCTCCATGAGCTGGTTGGCCGGCACCTCCTCGGGGAAGCGGTCGAGGCCGCGCAGCACGTGGTCGTTGAGCATCAGCAGCGCCATGCCGGCGCTCTGCCGGGCCTCTTCGAGGCGGGGGATGCGGGACGCCGTCTCCAGCAGCGGCGAGAGCTGGGTGCGGATCAGCGTGGCGACCTGGCGGACCTTGCCCCAGATGTCCAGCAGCCGCTCGGGCGAGCAGTGGAGCAGCGCGTAGTTGCTCTCCAGCACCCCCTCGATCAGCCGGATGCACCCGAGATACGAGCGGATCCGCGGATTCTGGTAGTTCACCCGCTCCAGCGACCAGTCGAGGGCCGAGACGCCCTCGGGGAGGGCGACCTGCTGGTTTCCGACCAGGATGACGTGCCGGGGCTTAGGACTCATGCCAAGTGTCATTCCAAGACGCCGCGGAGAAGGTACCACCGAGCGGGCGCGGAAGGGAGACGGCATCTGAAGCTCCCGTCCTGGCAACGTCTTCATCGGCGCCGCCCCGCCCGGGCATCAATGCCCGGGCTACGGTCCAACCGAAAAGCCTCCTGAAGGAGGCTCAAGCCCTCCGGCCGCTTTTTGAGCCGGCTTCAGCCGGCTTTTCGCCTCCAGCGTAGACCGGGCGTTTACGCCCGGGCGTCGCCTGCCGGCTCGCCGGCTTGACCTCAGGTTCGCTCGCGGGCTTGGCCGCGGCCTTGCCGGCCGCCTTCTCCTTCACCGGCTTCGGATCGGCCTTCGGCTCCTTCGGGCTCTTCTTCGTGGGCTTCGCCACATGAAGGTCTTCGACGTAGGCTCGAAGCAGCTCGGCCACGCTCCAGGCGTCCCCGAGGGAGCCGAAGGTTGTCTCGGCCAGCCGGGGCTTCAGCGCCGCGATCAGGGCCAGACCCTGCTTGCGCCCCGCGGCGCCGTGGACGCGGACCAGCGCCGTCAGGTAGGGACCGAGCAGGCCGGCCGGAGCGTAGAGCTCCTCCGGGATCGCCGCCAGCACCCTCGCCGCCCGCGGCTTCGGCAGCAGCGGAAAGGGGAGGCTGAGGGCGAAGACCTGCTCAGGGCCCGCTTCGGCCTCTTCCCCCTCGCTCTGGAGTCCCTGGAAGGCCTTCTGGAACTGCCGGGCTCGCTGGGTGAGGCGCTTGGCCTCCGCCGGATCGCCGAGACGGGCCTCGAAATCGGCCAGGCTCGCGAGCATGTTGAACCAGAGAGCGTTGAGCTCGCGGTTGCCCACGACGACGTCATCCGTCCCGGCTTGGGCGACCTTGCGGAGGGCGGGCAGGAGCGTTTCGCGGGCGAACGCCTCGTCGCCGGTCGCCTGGACGCTTGTTTGAAGATACTTCCAGGACGCCACGGCGAACCAGAGTGAGGCCTCGGAGGATGCCTCGGAATCGATGCCCTTCGCGAAAGCGCGGAGGATCTTCTTCGCATCGTCGTGCCGGCCGGTCACCAGGCAGAGGCCGGGCAGGGCGATCATCGCCTCCCGGCTCGGCGCGTCCGACCGGGGAGAGCCGGAGATCACGGTGCGCTGACTGGGTCCCCGGCGCGCCACGAAGCTGTCGGCCGCCAGCGCCAGGTAGCGGGCGAAGTCGTCCCGCGTCCCCAGCTTCAGGTCGATCGCCTTGACCAGCTTCTCCCGCCGCTTGCGCTCCTTCTCGAAGAGGGCGAAGGCGTCGCGGCCCGCCGGATCCTGAGTCGAGATTACGATCCCGAGCCGGCCGCCGACGGTGAGCTCGCGGCCGAAGACGCCGGGGGTCCAGAGATCCTCCTGAAACTCGAGCCCGCGCCGGCGATCCGCCTCGTACTCGAAGCGGTACCACCACTGCGGATTGGCGCGCAACTCCGCTCCGGGCACCTGGAGGTAGACCTCCGGCACGTCCGAATAGGGGCGAAGCCGCAGGATCCCGTCCGCGAAGGGCGCCTCCTGGGAGATCTCGGGGCTGGCGGAGGTCAGGGCATGAGGGTCGCGGGCGGCGAGGAAGGGCCGCAGCGACAGGATGAACGGCCCTGAGGATTGCAGCACCTCGTAGAGCACCAGCGTGGTGTTCTCGCCGTCGACGGCGGCCACCGTCTTGCGCAGCCGCACGCCGCCGGCCTCGAACTCGAAGGTGGGGAACAGGTCTTTGCGGAACCGCGCGAGGTGCTCGAACCCGCGCGGCACGATGGTTCCTGGGAACTGGTTGCAGCTCAGCTCGAAGCTCTCGCCCCCCACGTGGAGGGTCTCGTCCAATTTCGACAGCAGGACCGTGCGCCCTTCCCGAGCCCCGGCGGCCGCGAGCAGACCCTGATCCCGGCGGCTGAGCGCGCCGGCGACCGTCGTGCCGGCCCAGCCCCCCAGTCCGT
>DASWQX010000720.1:0-1776 GCA_036403495.1 Thermoanaerobaculia bacterium | reverse complement strand
CGAGCGCCGCCAGAGCGCCGAGGTGGTCTTCGCCTTCGGCGGCGACGGCACGGCGCGCGAGGTGGCGAGCGGCCTGATGGGGGGGCCGGCCGCGCTCGGCGTGCTCCCCGGCGGGACCGCCAACCTGCTGGCCCTCGCCCTCGGCCTGCCGCGCGAGCCGGCCGCCGCCGCCGCGACCCTGCTGAAGCTCCCCGCCCGGCCGTTCGACGTCGGCCTCGCGGGCGGCGTCCCCTTCCTGATGATGGTCTCGGCCGGCCTGGACGCCGTCCTGCTCGGCACCCTCAACACCCGGCTCAAGTGGCTGTTCGGCAAGCCCGCCATCCTGGGCCAGGGGCTCCATGAGTGGTGGCGTTACCCCTACCCGGCGCTGGAGGTGACCGCCGACGGCGAGCGCCTGGAGGCCTCGTTCGTCTCGGTGTCGAACATCCCCTACTACGCGGGGGCCTACCGGCTCGCACCGGCGGCCCGCACGGACGACGGCCGTTTCGAGCTGGTGACCTTCCGGGGGACCGGCCGCGCCGCCACCGCCGCCTTCGCCCTCGACGTGATCCGCTCCCGCCACGTCCGGCGGCGGGACGTCGAGATCCGCCAGGCGCGCGAGGTCTCCCTCGCCGGCCCGGCCGGCGCGCCCGCCCAGGTGGACGGCGACGTCTGCCAGGAGCGGCTCCCCCTGACCGTCCGCTTCGCGCCGGAACGGCTGCTCGTGCTGGCGCCGGCCTCCCTGTGAGAAGATCCCGAGAAACCGAAGCGAAAGGGGGACATGGATGCTGCGGAAGCTGATGCAGACGGACGACGACGTCGGGATGCTGATCGTGCGGGTCTTCCTGGGGCTGGTCATGTTCCCCCACGGCGCCCAGAAGCTGCTCGGCTGGTTCGGGGGTGGCGGGTTCGCGGCGACCCTCCAGGGGATGACCTCGATGGGTCTGCCACCAGTGGTCGTCCTGCTGGTGATGATCGCCGAATTCTTCGGCGCGATCGGCCTGGTCACCGGCTTCCTCGGCCGGGTGGCCGCCTTCGGCATCTTCTGCGTGATGGTGGGCGCCATCTTCACCGTCCACCTCCACAACGGCTTCTTCATGAACTGGATGGGGAATCAGAAGGGGGAGGGGTTCGAGTACCACCTCCTGGCCATCGGCATGGCCGTCGCCGTCATGGTGAAGGGGAGCGGGCGCCTCTCGATCGACCGCTCGATGACGCCGGACCGCAGGATCTACCGGTAGGGCTGGCCTGCCCTGTAGGGGCGGCCCTGTGTGGCCGCCCTACCCCTGGCGCATGAAGTGCCACCGGAGGTCGCCGTCGAGGCGGCGGTAGACCTCCGGGTGGATCTGCGGGGCGAGGCGGTGGAGGATGGCGTTGATCGGCTCCCCCTTGGCCGCGGCCTCGATCGCCTCGGCCGCGCCGCTCCCCGCCTTGCTGATGTAGGTCTGCCAGATCCCCTGGCGCACCGAGACCGATCCCATCGAGACGTTCGGCATCCGCGCCACCCCCTTGCGGAGCACGGCGATCTTCTCCTTCAGGCTCTTCTCGCCGTCCATCGGCTCGCGCTGCCAGGGGGTGAAGGGCTTCGGCACCAGGACGTTGACCCCCAGGTGGATGTTGCCGATCAGCCCCTTCCTCGGCAGCTCCTCCAGCATGATCCCCCGCGCCTGGGCCACGAGATCGAGGATGCCCTGGACGTCCTCGGCCGTCTCCCCCGGCAGCCCGACGATGAAGTAGAGCTTGAGCGAGGTGAAGCCGTGGCGGAAGATCAGCCGCACCTTCTCCAGCAGGAAGGAG
>DASWQX010000719.1:0-2281 GCA_036403495.1 Thermoanaerobaculia bacterium | reverse complement strand
CCGGGACGCCCGCCTCCTGCGGCGGCAGCCCCGCGCCGGTCCAGTGCGCGCCGCTGTCCGCGGTCCGGAAGAGGCCGCTCAGGAGGGTGCCCGCCCAGACCGTTCCGGGAGCGCCCGGCGAGACCGCCAGCGCGGTCACCTTGTCGCGGTTGCCCGCGCCCGGCGGCGCCGGAGGAAGGAGGGCCGCGCGCTGCCATGAGGCGCCGCCGTTGGTGGTCCGGTAGACGGTCCGGCTGTTGAGCAGGCTGGCGTAGACCCGCTTCGGGTCCGAGGGCGCGGCGGCGAGGACCAAAACGGTGCCCGCCGGCAGCCCCTGGCTCGCCGAGCGCCAGGTGAGGGCACCATCGGTGCTCTTGAACACGCCCGCATCGGTGGCGGCGTAGACGATGCCGCCGGCCTTGGGGACGGCCAGTTGGAAGACCACGCGGGCATCCCCCGGCGGCAGGTTCACGCGCGCCGGCTGCCAGGACGCGCCGGCGTCGGTGCTGCGCCACACCCCCTGAGCGCTGGTGCCGGCATAGACGCGGGTGGGCCGCGCCGGGTCCACGGCGAGCGCCGTCACCGCGGAGACCTGGATCGTCAGGGGCGTCCAGTGAGCGCCGCCGTCGGTGCTCTTCTGCAACCCGCCGGGATCGAAATAGGCATAGATCGTGGCGGGCCGGCTGGGATCGACCGCCACGTTGCTGAGGGCGGTGCCGGCGTGGATGGGAGTCCAGGTGAGGCCGCCGTCGGCGCTGCGGAAGAGGCCCGCGGCGTTCAGGGAGGCGTAGAGCGTACGGGGATCGCTCGCGGCCACCGTGAGCGTCTGGACCGAGCCGCCGAAGGGGCCGAGCGGGGTCCAGGAGGTGGCGGCCGAGGCCACGGTGACCGGGGTGACCGCAGCGGCGGCGGCGAGCAGGGCGGCGGCGGACAGGCGGGTCATGACGGGTCTCCTGGCGAGGAACGGAAGCATCCTGTTCCTTCTACGGACGCCGGCGGCGGACCGTCCAAGGAGAATCCCGCTGCCGCCGCTTCCGGCGGGACGTTCGCCTCGTCCGGCGGCAGCTTCGCCGCGGGAGGCGGAAGCTTCGCCGCGGGAGGCGGAAGCTTCGCCTTCTCCGGCGGGAGCGCCGCCGCTTCAGGCCGGATCGCCGCCGCTTCCGGCGGCACCTTCGCCTCGCGCGGCGAACGTGCCGCCTGGCGAGGCGAAGGCGCCGCCTCCAGCGGCGAACGTGCCGGCGGAAGCGGCGGAAGGGGCGCCGCGAGCGCTCTAGAAGGGAATGTCGTCCTCTTCCGGCTCGCCGCCGTACCCCCCCTCGTCATAGGAGGGGCCGGAGGACGGGGCCGCTGCGTGGCCGCCGCCGGGCTGAGCGCCGTGCGACTCGAAGTCGCTGCCGCCGCCGCGCGCGCTGAGCATCTGGAAGTTGTCGCAGACGACCTCCGTCTTGTACTTCTTCTCGCCCGTCTGCCGGTCGTCCCAGGAGCGCGTCTGGAGGCGCCCCTCGACGTAGATCTGCTTGCCCTTGGTGAGGTACTGGCCGGCGATCTCCGCCTGCTTGCCCCAGACGACGACCGTGTGCCACTCGGTCTGCTCCTGCTTCTGGCCGCTCTTGTCGCGCCACCGGCGGCTGGTGGCCAGCGTGAAGGTCGCGACCGGCTGGCCCGAGGGGGTCGACCGCACCTCGGGGTCGCGGCCGAGATTGCCGATCAGGATCACTTTGTTGACCATGCGTCCGTTTCTCCTCTCGCATCGGTTACGGTATCACAGCGTTCCCGCGCGTCCAGCGGCGGGGCGCGGAGCGGTAAGGGCGGAACAAATTTCCACTCTATAGGATCATGATTGAGTCAATAGTGGGTCAATAATGCGCCTCGTCGTACAGCGGGTGAGCTCGGCCGCGGTCAGATTGGCGGGAAAAACGGTGGCGGGAAGCACGGTCGGCGCGATCGGCCGCGGCCTCCTCGTCCTGGTGGGGATCGAGCGCGGCGACCGCCCGGAAGCCGTGCGCGCCGCCGCCGCCAAGCTCGCCGGCCTGCGGATCTTCGAGGACGCCGAGGGGAAGATGAACCTCGACAGCGCCGCCGTCGGCGGCGCCTTCCTGATCGTCTCCCAGTTCACCCTCGCCGGCTCGGTCGCGGGCGGCCGCCGGCCCTCGTTCGACCGCGCCGCGCCTCCCGAGGAGGCCGAGCCGCTCGTCGCCGCGCTGGTGGAGGACCTCCGCGCCCGCGGCTTCCCCGTCGAGACCGGCCGCTTCCGCGCCCACATGGAGGTGTCGCTGGTCAACGACGGGCCGGTGACGCTGGT
>DASWQX010000718.1:0-6417 GCA_036403495.1 Thermoanaerobaculia bacterium | reverse complement strand
GAAGGGTGTCCTATCCCGGAAGACGTCCAGGAAGCGATCGCCCGCTTCCTCGCCAGGCTCGGGGAGCACGAGGCCTACGCCGTGCGGTCCAGCGCGACGGCGGAGGATCTGCCGGGGGCTTCCTTCGCGGGCCAGCAGGATTCGTATCTGAACGTCCTCGGCTGGCCGGCGATCCTGACGCACATCAGCCGGTGCTGGGCCTCGCTCTTCACCGAGCGGGCGGTGACCTACCGCCTCCAGCAGGGCTTCGACCACCGCAAGGTCCAGATGGCGGTGGTGGTGCAGAAGATGCTCGTCCCGCAGGCGGCGGGCATCCTGTTCACGGCCGATCCCGTCACAGCGAACCGGAAGGTGACGTCGATCGAGGCGGTCTTCGGCTTGGGCGAGGCCCTGGTCTCCGGCCTGGTGAACGCCGATGGCTACAAGGTGCGGAGCGACCAGGTCACCGAGAAGGCGATCCGGCAGGACCGGCAAGTGCTGACGGACGAGCAGATCGTGCGGCTCGCGCGCCTGGGCCGGCGGATCGAAGGGTATTTCGGTCAGCCCCAGGACATCGAATGGTGCCTGGTCGAGGACGATTTCCACTTCGTCCAGAGCCGGCCGATCACGACCCTGTACCCGATCCCTGAAGCGGAGGATCAAGGCAACCACGTCTATGTCTCCGTCGGCCATCAGCAGATGATGACCGACCCCATGAAGCCCCTGGGGCTCTCCTTGTTCCAGTCGGGGCACATGGTTGCGGCGGGTGGCAGGTTGTTCGTCGACGTCACGAAGCAGTTGTCAACGCCTGCCGGCCGGGATGTGCTCTTGAATCTCCTGGGCCGCTCCGATCCGCTGATCAAGGACGCGCTGACGACCCTCATCGAGCGCGATTTCGTCGCATCATTCATCGAGTCGTCGCCTCAGGATTCGAAGGACCCGAAAGCTTCGTGGCAGGGCAGGTATGGGGGCTCCCAGGCGCAAGTCGAGGACGATCCCGCGATCGTCGCGGACTTGATCGCGGGCCGCCAGGCGTCGATCGAAGCGCTGAAGCGGGACATCCGGACAAAATCCGGAACGGATCTCCTCGACTTCATCCTGGAAGACATCCAGCTCTTGCGGCAGAACCTGTTCGAGCCGCGGAACATGGGCGCGATCATGGCCAGCGTCGACGCCGCGAAATGGATCAACGAGCAGATGATGGAGTGGCTGGGGGAGAAGAACGCCGCGGACACGCTCGCGCAGTCCGCGCCGAACAACGTCACCTCGGAAATGGGGCTGGCGCTCCTGGACATCGCGGACGTGATCCGTCCGCATCCGGAGGTGATCGCTTACCTCCAACAGGCGAAGGACGAAGGCTTCCTGGAGGGCCTGCTCCCGTTGGCAGGGGGACCGGAAGCCCACGCCGCCATCCGTGGGTATCTCGACAGGTACGGCATGCGAGGCGTCGGGGAAATCGACGTGACGAGGACGCGCTGGAGCGAAGCCCCCACGACCCTGGTGCCCCTGATCCTCAGCAATATCAAGAATTTCGAGCCGGGGGCCGCCAGCCGGAGGTTCGAGCAAGGGCGGCAGGAGGCCGCGAAGAAGGAACAGGAGCTGCTGGAGCGCTTGCTGCAACTGCCGGAGGGCCCGGAGAAGGCCGAGGAGACGCAACGGATGATCCGCCGGCTGCGGACCTTCGCCGGCTATCGGGAGTATCCGAAGTACAGCCTCGTCAACCGCTACTTCCTCTACAAGCAGGCCCTTCTGGAAGAAGCCGGACGGCTCGTGCGAGCGAACGTGCTCCATGAGCCAGAAGACATCTACTACCTCACGCTCCAGGAGCTTCGCGAGGTCGTGCGCACGCACGAGCTGGACGGCTGGATTGTCAGCCAGCGGAAGGCCGAGCACGAGCGCCACCGGAGGCTGACTCCACCGCGGGTCCTCACGTCCGAGGGGGAAATCGTCACCGGGGCGTACAAGCGTGCCGATCTCCCCGCCGGCGCCCTGGTCGGTCTCGCCGTCTCCGCGGGCGTCGTCGAGGGACGGGCCCGCGTCCTCTTAAGCATGGCCGAGGCCGAGCTGGAAGTGGGGGATATCCTGGTCACCGCCTTCACGGACCCGAGCTGGACCCCCCTGTTCGTGTCCATCCAGGGCCTGGTGACCGAGGTGGGTGGCCTCATGACGCATGGCGCGGTGATCGCCCGGGAATATGGCTTGCCGGCGGTTGTCGGCGTGGAGAACGCGACCCGGTTGATCAAGGACGGGCAGCGCATCCGCGTGCATGGAACCGACGGCTTCGTGGAGATTTTGGAATGAGGCGGAGCGGCTCCCCGGAGCGCGAGACCGCCGCAGTCGGCGCGAGGCTTTGGCGTAACGAGCGTCGAGAACCCTGGTCCCGGTGACCGCCGAAGAGGTGCTGGTTACTTAATTCCCGCCGGTGAAGCGGGGCGCGCTGCTCCGAGCGGGCTCCCGGCTCCAGGAGCTCCTCGAACAAGAAGCTCCTGGACCCAGGAAGAATTCGCTCAGGAGAGCGCTCTGATGAAAATTGCCTTCAGCAGAGACTGCATGCGGTGGGGCACCGCGAGGCGCCACCAGCGACGACCTGGAGCTTTTCTTGTTCCAGGGCGCTGAGCGTCTCGCGGTGGAGCGCCAGCTTCTTCGTTCCCTTCTGCGGATTCTTCTGATTCTTCTTGTCCTTCTTCACAGGAGTCTCCCTTCATGAGTTCTCGGCCTGGACCGAAGAGCAAGCAGTATACACGTTTTTAGCAGATACATATTCGGACGAAGAGAGCTCCCCTCAGCCGCCGCTCGGTGAGCCGTCTCCGGCGCGGGGTGGGCCTTCGGGCTTCGGCGTCTCCAGCTTTTGCAGGGCGGTGAGCGTGCCGGCGCTGAGGCTATAGCGCCAGCGCTGGAAGAGCTGGAATGCCGCCATGAGGACGAGGGTGGTGGCCACGCCGAGCCATACGGCTGGAGCTGTCCTGTCGGGGCCGAGGAGGTGGCTCGCCAGCAGGGCCACGCCGGCGCCGGCCACCATGCTGTTGATGAACGAGATCATGGTGGCGGCCGTGGAGAGAAAGGCGACCAGCGGCCCGAAGCGCCCCGAGGGTGCCGGCGATTCCGGCCAGCGGCCACTCGCGGCCGAGAAGTAGACGGCGGCCTCGGGAGTGAGCGTGCGGTAGTAGCCGCGGATGCGGGCGATCCCCGTCAGGTACTGCTGGTTCTCGATCCCGGTATCGATCAGGCGGTAGACCGTGAAGAGGCCGAGCACGAAGAGCGCCGGGAGGACGGCGCCGGCCAGAGCCATGAAGACCTCCTGGGAGCGCGACGCAAACCCCATCGCCACCAGCGAGCTCGACAGCGACAGCATGTAGAGGGACGCCCGCGCCGCCGCCTCGCTCACCGTGGCGCCGGCGGCCGTCTGGAGCACGAAGTGCTCGGTGGTCAACGCCGTCAGGAACGCGGCCTGCCGCTCTTTGTCGTCCATGCCGTCCATGCCGCCGAAGGGATGCAGCCCGCGGGCCAGATCGCCGAGCTGCTTCAGGGGAGCCATCGGCCGGCCGGGGTTGGCCGTCTCTCCCTCTTGTACCGGAGCAAGAGGTGGCGCGCACCTTGAATGATATGGGGCGTCGTGGTCTCTCCACGACGGCCGAACGAAAACGGACGAGAAAGGAGCATGTCATGCGCAGATTCCTCCCCCTGGCGAAGGTACTCCTGGTGGCGGCGGTCGTGGCCGGGTCGCCGCTCGCGTCGGTCAGCGCGCCGCGCGCCGTTCCGGCGGTGAGCACTTCCTCTCTGGTCTGCATCCTGCCGCAGTGCGACGGCCCCTACTGCCGGGCGAGCAACGGCTGCTGGGTCTGCTGTACGCACTGACCCGAGTAGAGGTGCCGGGCACTTAGAGCGGAACGGAGGGATCCCATTGCCGGAAGCGCTGCGTCAGCGCATTGCGTTGACGAGGATTGTGAAGTGATGTAGGGTTATCCAAGTTGAAGAGTAAAAGAACGGTAGCTCGACCGAGCTTAGATACAGAGCCAACCCTCGCTGGGCGCGGTATGCATGGCATGGAGGATTCCGGCGATGAGATTATTTGTCCCAGTTTTGGTCGCGCTTTCGCTCGTGCTTTCCGGCGCTACTTCTGTGACTGCTCAGTGCACCGTGTTCGCGAGCCCCTACATCGTTACTCTTGGTAACGATAATCCAGGTTCTACCGGCCATTCATTTATGTCCCAGATTACATTGTTCTCCTCCTCTTCCTGCCCCAACGACGTCACGTTCAGCATAACTGACTACGGGCCAGCGACAGGGAGCCTGACCGGCCCTACTTCTCTGACGCTTGGACCGACTTCTGGTCTCTTCACGGCGCAGTTAACGTTCTATTACACGTTTCCGACGCCTGTGCTCCCCTTTCAGGGTTCTGTTCACATTGAGGATCTATCGGACAGTAGTCGCTTCACGGATATTACGTATACTGGCATGGTTGTCTCAAGTTTCGGTATCAGTGATTACGTCCAGATGATCTCTGGCCCGTCTACGGGCCCGGCGACCTTCTCTCCGGTCAGCGGAAGCCCCCTCCCGCCGTCGTGCCACCTGCAGTTTTGTCCGATTTACTATCAAGCCAAGTTTTTTGATTTCGATGGTTCGGGAACCAGCGTGGCCCATTGGAATTGGAAGATTGAGCTCTATCACAGGAAGGGTACCTACGTTCTCCTGTCCAACTCTATGCCCGGATCAACGATCTCCAACTTTGCTCTCAATAGCGCCTTTACGCTTCCTTCAGGGTACGACTGGGTTCGGGACGCAAATGGCAACATTGTCGCCAAGGTTTCCGTCACCGCGATGGATAGCGACGGGATCAGCCATGATGCCGGGCAAATCGTAGGAATCAACTTTCCTCCAGGAAAGACCACCGGTTCGTTGCAGTGCAGGGACGGTGCACCTATCGCGAACAGCGCACTTACCGTCCAGTTTCGCGACTCCAACGGAGTGCTGGACTCGCAAGCGACGACGAGCGATTCGGCCGGACTTTTCTCAGTGGCGCTTCAGTGTAGCGCTTCCTCGCACCAAGGAGAGTTCTTTCTGATCACTACTCCAAGCTGCCCCACGGGGTGGACCATCCCTGCAACTCGCTGCGATGTTTCGCTTCCACCGATCACCTGCCAGGAGTGCGGAGCGTGCATTCCTCCGCCCGTGGGCCTGGTCGATTGGTGGACATTCGATGAACCCTCCGGCGCGATCGCAAATGACGCCGCCGGAACCGCGAATAAGGCAGTCATGTTCGGAAATGCATCTCCCGCTCTGGGTAAAGTAACGCGCGCTCGATGCTTCGACGGATCTTCCGGTTACGCGACTGTGGCGAACCATTCTGACATCGACTTCCGTGGTAATTGTAGCGCTGACGCCGCGGAGAGCTTCACCATCGACTTTTGGATAAAGACAGCGGTTTCGGGTGTCGCTGTGATCCTTGACAAACGAAAGGCTGCGGCAGGTTCATTGGCCGGCTACAGCGTCTTCGTCTACAACGGACGCCTTGGCTTTCAAATGGCAACCGGTTCGGGCAACGCTAACTGCAACTCGGCAGGATCAGCGTGCACCAACTACATCTCTCCGGCGGGGACGCCGAACGTCGATCTGCGAGACAATAGATGGCATTTTGCTGCAATTGCCGTCAGCCGCTGTCGCGGAGGCATCGGCAAGATGTACGTTGACGGACAGCTTGTATACACGTTCGTTCCACGCGCCGGAAGATTATCGAACCCGGCGAACCTTCAGATCGGACGGAGAGATCCCGCATTCGGGGCTTCATATCTGAAAGGGTGTATCGACGAGCTGGAAATTTTCAAGAGAGCGCTGCCGCAAACCGATATTCTTGCGATTTTCAATGCTGGGAGCGGTGGAAAGTGTAGGCAGGCTACGCGGAACCCGCGGACTCCGTAGCCGCGCCCGCATCCGGCTCCCGGGCGGACTTCATGACAGGGCATGCGCGGGCCTTCGGCGCAGGCGCGTCTGCTGAATGTCGCCCCAGAAACAGGTGCACCCAAATAGACCTAGGAGAATCTCGATAAGCGCCATTCTCCCTCCACCGACACGATGCTCCCGTCCTGCAACCGCTCCATGGCCGATACCTAGTTAGTCTCTGGGCGTCTGATCGAGGTCTTTTCCTGTCAGCCCGCGGAGGGGAACGACGGCTTGCCGTTGGAGCCAGGCGCCAGAACCTGAAGCCCGTGACCTTTCGCAGCCGCAGACATGTTGGAGTCATAGATCACGATCGCCCCCAGATCGGCTCCCAGCGAGAGGGCCGAGGCCAGGTGAATGGCGTCCAAAGACCGCAGGCTCCGCGGCTCCAGTCGGGCGGCAGCGCTGAAGATGCCCTCGTCCACCTTGAGCAGATGGAGACCCGCCAAGATCTCCTCCGCACGCTGCTCGGCCCCAGGTTGCGTTGTGGCGCGGCGGGCGGCG
>DASWQX010000717.1:0-5188 GCA_036403495.1 Thermoanaerobaculia bacterium | reverse complement strand
ACATCGCCTCCGACCCTTCAGCGCAGAGGATCGCCTTGAGCGAACCCGGCTTGTAGTAGATCCTGGAATGGATCACGCCGCTGTTGTGGCCGCTCTGGTGGGCGGCGAGGCGCTCCTCGGCTTCGAGCACCGTAACCTGGCGCCACCGGGAGAGGGCCATGGCGGTGGCGAGGCCGAGCAGGCCGCCGCCGATCACCGCGACGTCGCAGGAGGAGTCGAGAGTCTCCATCAGGCTAGGGCGCCAGCCGCTCGATCTTCCACCCTCCCGCGGGCAGCAGGCTGTAGAGCAGCCGGTCGTGCAGCCGGCTGGGGCGCCCCTGCCAGAACTCGATCGTCTCCGGGCGCACCCGGAAGCCCCCCCAGTCGTCCGGCAGCGGCACCTGGCCGTCAGGGAAACGCTCGCCAGCCGCGCTCCAGAGCCGCTCGATCTCCTCCCGCCCGGAGATCGGCCGGCTCTGCGGCGAGGCCCACGCTCCCAGCCGCGAGCCGAGCGGACGGGACGCGAAGTAGGCTTCGGACTCCGCGCGCGAGGTGGCCTCGACCGCCCCCTCGACGCGCACCTGGCGGTCGAGCGCCGCCCAGTAGAAGACCAGGGCGGCGCGGGGGTTCTCCCGCAGCTCCCGCCCCTTGCGGCTCCCATAGTGGGTGTAGAAGACGAACCCGCGCGCGTCGACCCCCTTGAGGAGCACGACGCGGGCCGAGGGCCGCCCGGCGCCGTCGGCGGTCGCCAGGGTCATCGCGGTGAACTCCCGGGGGTCCACCGCCATCGCCTGGTCCAGCCAGAGGTGGAACTGCTCGATGGGGTCGGCGGCGAGGTCCCCCTCGGAGAGCCCGGCCCGCTCGTACTCCCGGCGCACGTCGGCGACGTTCATCGTCATGGCGCGGGATTCTACTTCGTGCAGGCGGTAAGCAGAAGTTCGCCCCGGCCGTCACAAAGCGCGCCCGGGGGTAAGCCGCCGCCGCCGCGCATCGCAGGAATCGATCAGATCACACCGTTCCACGCGCCTCGGCGGCGAGTTCATTGCTCATTGTAAGCATCTGATTCGATTTGACTTACGCTTACGTTACGCTTTATATTTGCCCTCGCGGAGAGAGATCATGGCCGAGCCGCTCATACAGAGGAACCACGAAAGACCGGCGCTCCCCGAAGCCCTGCGCGCCCATCTGCGCAGCGCCCGCGAGCTCGACCGGGAGCTGCGGGAGTCGGCGGGCCAGGGCGCCTTCCCCACCGCCGTCCCCGTCCTCGACCGCCTGCTCGCCGGCGGCCTGCCGCGCGGGCAGCTCGTGGAGCTCGTCGGCGCGCGCACCAGCGGCCGCTTCTCCACCCTGCTGGCGGTGCTCGCCGCGGCCACCAGCGTGGGCGAGGCGGCGGCGCTGGTGGACCTGGGCGACAGTCTCGATCCCAACGCGGCGACGGCGCTGGGGATCGACCTCGAGCGCTTCCTCTGGGTGCGCCCGGCCTGGATGAAGGAGGCGCTGGCGGCGGCGGAGATGCTGCTCGCCGGCGGCTTCCCGCTGGTGGCGGTCGATCTCGGGCTGCCGCCGGTGCGCGGCGGCCGGGGAGTCGAGTCCGCCTGGCTCCGCTTGGCGCGGGCGGCGCGGGCTCACGACGCGGTGCTGCTGGTGGGCTCGCCCTACCGGGTGACCGGCACGTCCGCCGCCGCGGTGTTGCAGGCCGGCCGCGGACGGGCCACCTGGCGCGGCGGCGACGTCTCCCCCTGGCTGCTCGACGGCTTCGCCGCGCGCGTCGAGCTGGAGAAGCACCGGGGGCGGCTCCCCGGCCAGAGCGAAGACCTGCGGCTGCTGGTGGAGGACCTGCCGCGCCCCGCCCTGCCGCCGCGGCTCCCGGCGCGCCCGGCGGCGGTTCCTCTCCGCCAGGAGCGAGCCTGGCCTCTGCTCCGCGCCGCCTCGGTCTGAACAGGCTAGCCGTTTCGCCTCCCCATGCCGCGCATCGCCTGCCTCCACCTGCCTCTCTTCCCCCTCGCCGCCCGGCTGCGCAGCGAGCCCGAGCTGGCGCGCGAGGCGCTGGCGGTGGTGGAGGGGAACGGCAACGCCGCCCGCGTGGTGGCGGCGACGCGCCTCGCCCGGGCGGCCGGCCTGCGCCCCGGCCTCACCCTCCCCCAAGCGCGCGCCCTCTGCCCCAAGCTGGTGGCCCGCCCGCGCGACGCCGGCTGCGAGCGCGCGGCCCAGGAGGCGCTGCTGGAGGTGGCGGAGGCCTTCTCGCCGCGCGTCGAGGACGCCGGCGAGGGGATCGTCTACCTGGACGCCGACGGCATCGATCGCCATTATCCTGGTACCGGCCCCGGCTCCTCCCCGGAGCTGGCGATGGGACGGGCTCTGATGAACGCGGCGGACGCCGCCGGGCTGCCGGCGCGGGTGGGGATCGCCTCCAGCAAGCTCGCCGCGCGGGTGGCCTCCGGCCTCGCCAGCCCGCCGGCGATCGTGCCCGCGGGCGAGGAGGCGGCCTTCCTCGCTCCCCTGCCTTTGCAGCGCCTGGCCCCGGAAGTGGACGTCGCCGAGACCCTGGAGCGCTGGGGCGTGCGGTCGGTGGGGGACTTCGCCCGCCTGCCGCCGTCGCGGATCGCCAGCCGGCTCGGCCGCCTCGGCCGCGAGCTCCACTCGACCGCCCGCGGCCTCGATCCCCGGCCGCTGATGCCGCGCGAGCCGCCGCCAACCTTCCACGAGGGGATGAGCCTCGAATGGCCGCTCGTCGCGCTCGAACCGTTCCTGTTCGTGGGGCGGGCCGCACTCGACCGCCTCTGCCGGCGCCTGGAATCGCGCGGCTTCGCCTGCCAGCGGCTGGAGCTCGAGATGCGGCTGGAGCCCGAGGGCTTCCAGTCGCGCGCCGTCGACCTGCCGGCGCCCACCTGCGACGTCAAGACCCTGCTCACCCTGGTGCGCCTGGAGCTCGAGGCGCGGCCGCCCGGCGCGCCGGTGGCCGGCTTCACCTTCGTCGCCCACCCCGACCGGCCGCGCGAGGCGCAGCTCTCGATCTACGGCCCGGCCGCCCTGTCGCCCGACCGGCTGGCCACCACCCTGGCGCGCCTCTTCGCCCTGCTCGGCCCCGACCGGGTGGGCTCGCCGCGGCCGGTGGACGGCCACCGCCCCGAGCGCTTCGCCCTCGTCGACTTCTCCCCGCCCCCGCCGCCCGAGGTCCACCGCGAGCCGCGCGCCGGCCGTGGCCTCCTCGCCGTGCGGGTGCTGCGGCCGCCGATCGAGATCGAGGTGCTGACTGATGAGACGAGCCCGGTCGAGATCCGCTCGACTGTTCACGCCGAGGAGGCCAGGCGCCCCCGGATCGAGGGAACGGTGAAGGTCGCCTCCGGACCCTGGGGGCTCGAGGAGGACTGGTGGGCCGACGATCCGGCGGGGCGGGACTACTGGGACGTGGAGATCGCCGGCCGCGGGCTCTATCGGATCTACCGGGAGCGCGCGACCGGCGTCTGGTACGCCGACGGGATCTACGACTGAGGAGAACCGGGCAGGAAGTGGAGGGCCGAGCAGGCGCTGTCGAGCCGCACGGCGTCGTAGCCGACGCTGAACCGCCCCTCCGACTGCATGGTCACATACACCCAGGCCTGAGCCGCGGTGCCGTCCTCGGGGGGCACGGAGCCCGCCGGCGACACAAAGGTGTTGAGGTTGAGGTAGAGCCAGCCGAAATCGAACGGCACCGGCAGGTCCGCGCCGCCCACCAGCGTGCTCTGCGCCTCGGCCGGGAACGGGAGCAGCCCCTGCTGCTGCGGCTGCGGCGACACTGGGAAGACCGACGTCAACATCGGTTGCTCCTGCTCGTCGAAGATGACGATCCCTTCCTGGCCGAGCGGATACCAGGAGGGCAGCGAACCTCCCAGCGACGGGCAGACGAAGGGGGCCTGGTTGACCTTCGAGTCGCGCCAGACGATCAGGCTGGTGCCGGCGTCGAAGGTACCCTGGGTGATGTAGCGCGCCGCGAAGTTGGTGGACAGCGGTTCGCGGTGGTCGGTGGCGTTCCAGCCGACGTAGCGGCCGTAGAAGGTGTACTGGCCCGGCGTCGTGGTTTGCAGGTCGGTGAGGCTCGCCTCAATGTGCACCAGGGGATTGCCGTCGGCGTAGTTCTGGAGCTCATGGACCAGGAAGAAGTCCCCCCAGAGCACGTTCTGGAAGGTGGCGTCGTTGGAGAAGTAGCCGGGATCCCCGGGGAAGCGCTGCGTGCAGTTGTTGACGGTGTCGACCGTGACATAGCCGCGCGCGATGTTGTCCCCGAAGTCGCGGCCGGCGCAGCGTCCGCCCAGGAAGGTCGGCGAGGGCTTGCCGGTCAGCGCGCGGTGCAGGTGATCGATGAAATCCGCCCGCACGACCGGCGGCGGCGGCAGGAAGCTGTTGCAGCTCGCGAAATTGATGTCCTGCGAGAAGGCCCCCTGCGGCGAGATGGCGTCGTTCGGATCCTGTCCGGCCGAGGCGGTCTGCGGCAGCACGCCGTTGAGGACGTCGTAGAGACTGATCGTCTGCACGTCGTAGCCGGTCAGGTAGAGGTTGAAGTCGAGCACCGGCACCGACAGGTCCGACCACACCACGACGTGCGCCAGGATCGCAGTGGTCGACGCGTTGTTGATCGAGAACAAGGTGTTGACCCGCCACTGATTGGCGACGTCCACCTCGAAATAGGGGAGGAGCAGCGTCGCCGCCGGCACCTCGTCGATGGTGCAGATCACCGCCCTGGCAGGCACCGTTGCGAACAGGCTGGCGAGCAACAGGATGAACGCACACTTCCTCATGGGGAGCCCTCCTAGCGTCGTTTCTCAGGGACCGACTGATGGATCAGAAGACAAAACCGGCGACTAGTCGGAAGTATATACAGATCGGCCCGGGCGCGGAATGCCGCGCCCGGGCCGATCCGGATCTCGTTCGACAGGGAAGGCTCAGAAGTGCCAGACCAGGCCGGCGTTGGCGCCGAAACCGCGGAGCTGCAGGTTGACCTTGTCGGAGATCGTGGTGGTGCTGTTCTGCCGCACCGTGGTGTCCACGCTCCGGTAGATCCCCTCCAGCATGATGCCGAAGCCGTGGTCGGTCTTGATGTCGGCCCCGGCCACCGCGAACCAGCCGAGCTCGTTGTTGGTGTTGCCGCGCTGGGGGTTCAGCACGAAATAGCTGGCGCCGCCGCCCAGGTAGGGGGAGAAGGGGGCGTCGGGCTGCCACTTGTATTGCAGGC
>DASWQX010000716.1:0-4932 GCA_036403495.1 Thermoanaerobaculia bacterium | reverse complement strand
ACCTGGAAGGAGGGGATGGTAATCTTGCGGTTGTCCACCTGCACGTGGCCATGGCGGACCAACTGGCGCGCCTGAGCGCGCGACGCGGCGAAGCCGAGGCTGTAGACGACGTTGTCCAGGCGCCGCTCGAGCTGCACCAGGAGGTTCTCGCCGGTGATCCCCTTGCGGCGGTCGGCCTCGGCGAAATAGTTGCGGAACTGCGACTCGAGCACCCCGTAGATGCGCTTGACCTTCTGCTTCTCGCGGAGCTGCAGGCCGTAGCCGAGCGTCCGCCGGCCGCGCCGGGTGCCGTGCTGGCCCGGCGGGAAGTTGCGGCGCTCGACGGCGCACTTCTCCTTGAAGCAGCGGTCTCCTTTCAGAAACAGCTTCATCCGTTCGCGCCGGCAGAGCCGGCAAACGGGTCCCGTATATCTGGCCACTGGATCTCTCCTTGACGTCCTCTCCCCGAGGCTACGGGGACTTCAACTTGGGAAGACGCGCGAGAACCCCCGGCACGCCCGGGGGCTCGAAGCTCGGCGGTCCCGAGACTGCTGCTGCATGTGCGAACGGCGCGGATCAGACGCGGCGCCGCTTGCGCGGCCGGCAGCCGTTGTGCGGGATGGGGGTCACGTCCTTGATCGACTTGACCTCGATCCCCGCCGCCTGGAGGGCGCGCACCGCCGACTCGCGGCCCGCCCCCGGGCCCTTGACCATCACGTCGACGGAGCGGACCCCCGCGTCCTTGGCCTGGTTGCCGGCGTTCTGCGCCGCCACCTGGGCTGCGAAGGGCGTGCCCTTGCGGGAGCCCTTGAAACCGATCCGGCCGGCCGACGACCACGAGAGGACGGCGCCCTCCGGGTCGGCGATCGAAATGATCGTGTTGTTGAAGGTCGCCTGGATGTGCGCGACGCCGTGAGGGACGTTGCGCCGCTCCTTGCGCTTGGCGCCCTTCTTTTCCTTCTTGTTGCCTTCCGCTTTGGCCATCTGAAGTCCCCTAACCTGTTACTTCTTGGTCGCCTTCTTCTTGCCCGCCACGGCGCCGCGGCGCGGCCCCTTGCGGGTGCGAGAGTTGGTCTGGGTCCGCTGGCCGCGCGCCGGCAAGCCCCGCCGATGGCGCACGCCGCGGTAGCAGCCGATCTCCATCAGGCGCTTGATGTTCTGGCTGACCTCCTTGCGGAGATCGCCCTCCACCCGCCCCTCATCCTGGATGACCTTGCGGATGCGCTGGGCCTCGACCTCGGTGAGGTCCTTGACCTTCGTGACCGCGGGCACCTCGGCCTTGCCCAGGATGTCGACGGAGCGCGAGCGGCCGATGCCGTAGATGTAGGTGAGACCGATCCAGACCTGCTTGTTCTGCGGCAGGTCGACTCCTGCGATGCGTGCCATAGCGACTCCCTATCCCTGACGCTGCTTGTGTTTCGGGTTCTCGCAAATCACCCGCACGACGCCCTTGCGACGGACGACCTTGCACTTCGGGCAGATCCGCTTGACCGATGAACGTACTTTCATGTCCGACTTCCTTTCCCGCCGTCTACTACTTCAATCGGTAGACGATTCGGCCCCGGTTGAGGTCGTACGGCGACAGCTCGACCAGCACGCGGTCGCCGGGCAGGATGCGGATGAAGTGCTTCCGCATCTTCCCCGAAATGTGCGCCAGAACCTGATGCTTGTTGCCGTTCAGCTCCACCTCGACGCGGAACATCGCGTTGGGGAGCGGCTCCACCACCACCGCCTCAACCTCGATCGCCTCTTCTTTCGTGGACAAACGTCCTTCCTCTCTCACGTTTGAGTTGCCTACACCCGGCCCGTGCCCAGCACCTGGGCCCCCGCAGGGGTCACCGCCACCGAGAACTCGAAATGGGCCGACAGCGACCCATCCTCGGTGCGCGCCGTCCAGCCGTCCGGGTCCATCCTGATGCCACAGGCGCCGGCGTTGACCATCGGCTCGATCGCCAGCACCATCCCCGGCTTGAGCTTCGGCCCCTTGCCGGCGACGCCGAAATTGGGCACCTGCGGATCCTCGTGCAGCGAGGTTCCCACGCCGTGCCCGGTGAACTCCCGCACCACCGAGTAGCCATGGCTCTCGGCGTGCTGCTGGACCGCCCAGCCGATGTCCTGGACCCGCCCCCCGGGCCGCACCTGCGCGACTCCCAGGTGGAGGGCCTCCTCGGTGACTCGCAACAGCCGCTCGGCCGCCGGGTCGATCCTGCCGACCGCGAACGTCCGCGCCGCGTCGCCGCAGTACCCCTTGTAGAAGACCCCGCAGTCGATCCCGACGATGTCCCCCTCCTGGAGGGGAACCTCACCCGGGATGCCGTGCACGATGACGTCGTTGACCGAGATGCACAGCGTCGCGGGATATCCCCGGTAGTGCAGAAAGGCCGGAACGCCGCCGGCGGCGCGGATCACCTGCTCGGCGAGACGGTCGAGCTCGCGGGTCTTGACGCCCGCGACCATCCGCTGTCCGACCGCCTCCAGCACCTGATGGACGATCCGGTTGGCCCGGTCCATCAACTCGATCTCGCCAGGCGTCTTGAGCACGACGGCCATCAATCCGTCCCACGATCGTCCCGGAAAAGGCCGAAGATCTCGGCGGTCACGTCCTCGACCGGGCGATTGCCGTCGATCTCGCGCAGCAGACCGAGCTGCCTATAGTAACCGATAAGGGGCGCGGTTTTTTCCCGATAGACCCGCAATCGCTCCCGGATCACGCTCTCCTGGTCGTCCGCCCGCCCGCGCAGCAGTGCCCGGCGGACCAGCTCGTCCTCCGGCACGTCCACCAGCAGCACGGCGTCGAGCTTCCGGCCGGCATCGCGGAGGATGCCCGCCAGGGTCTCAGCCTGGGGGAGGGTCCGCGGATAGCCGTCGAGCAGGAACCCGCGCCCGGCGTCCGCCTTGGCGAGCCGGTCGCGGACCACGTCCGCCATCAGCGCGTCGTCCACCAAGGCACCGGAAGCCATGATCCCCTGCACTTTATTCCCGAGCGAAGATCCTTCCGCCACCGCCTCGCGCAGCATGTCGCCGGTCGAGATGGCGGGGATCCCCAGATGCTGGGAGAGCAGGATCCCCTGCGTTCCCTTGCCGGCGCCGGGGGGGCCCAGAAGGACCACCCGGTCGCCGTGCTGACTAGCCGCGTCGGCCACGGATCCGGCCCCTCTTCATGAACCCCTCGTAATTGCGCATCACGAGCTGGCTCTCGACCTGCTGGATCGTGTCCATCGCGACGCCGACCACGATCAGCAGCGAGGTGCCGCCGAAGTAGAAGCGGATCCCCAGGCCTTCCGTGAACCAGTTCGGGAAGAACCCCGCGATCCGGGGTCCGAGCAGCGGGATGCCCGCGACGTGGAAGCCGGTGAGCAGGAACTCCGGCAGCACGGTAACCGCCGAGAGGTAGAGCGCGCCCACCAGGTTGAGCCGGGTCAGGATGCGGTCGATGTACTCGGCCGTCCGCTTGCCGGGCCGGATACCGGGGATGAACCCGCCGTACTTCCGCATGTTGTCCGCGAGGTCCGCCGGATTGAAGATGATCGAGACGTAGAAGTAGGAGAAGAAGATGATCGCGAGCACCTGGAGCAGGTAGTAGATCGGCTGCCCGTAGGAGAAGTAGTTCGCGACCTTCTGCACGCCCTCGTTCTGGACCATGTTCGCGATCACCGTCGGCACCGTCACCACGGAGCTGGCGAAGATCACCGGGATGACGCCGCCGGTGTTCACCCGCAGCGGCAGGTAAGTGCTCTGCCCGCCGTAGACCTTGCGGCCGACGACGCGCTTGGCGTACTGCACCGGGATGCGCCGCTGCGCCCGCTCCATGTAGACGATGAAGGCGACGACCAGCACCATGAAGACCAGCAGCGGGATCAGGATGATCGCCGACAGGTTCCCCTTCTGCACCAGGTCGACCGTCGTGCCGACCGCCGGGACCAGGCCCACCACGATGCCGGCGAAGATGATCAGCGAGATGCCGTTGCCGATGCCGCGCTCGCTGATCTGCTCGCCCAGCCACATGATGAAGGCCGTGCCGGTGGTCAGCGTGAGCACCGTCAGCATCCGGAAGCTCCAGCCGGGGTCGGGCACCAGGGGCGCGCCGCCCGGCGCCGACATCTTCTCCAGCCAGATCGCGATGCCGGTGCCCTGGATGATCGAGATCAGCACCGTGCCGTAGCGGGTCCACTGGGTGATCTTGCGCCGGCCGAGCTCGCCCTCCTTGGAGAGCTTCTCGAGGTAGGGCCAGACCACCGTCAGGAGCTGCAGGATGATCGACGCGGTGATGTAGGGCATGATGCCCAGCGCGAACACCGCGATCTTCTGCAGGCTGCCGCCGGTGAAGGTGTTGACGAACCCGAGCAGGCCGCCGGCCTGCGAGTTCATGAAGTCGAGCAGCGCGTTCGGGTCGACGCCCGGGCTCGGAATGTGGCAACCGATCCGGTAGACGCCGAGCAGTCCGAACGTGAACAGCACCCGCTTGCGCAGGTCCGGAATCGCGAAGATATTGCGGAAACTCTCGATCACGCCTGGAGCTCCTCACAGCGACCGCCCGCGGCCTCGATCTTCTCGCGGGCCGATTTGCTGAACTTGTCGGCGACGACGTTGAGCGGCTTGGCGATCTCGCCGTCTCCGAGGACCTTGACCTTGCGGCCGGACCGGACCAGACCCGCCTCGCGCAGCGTCTCGGGCGTGATGTCGCCCTCGAGCTCGGCGAGCTGCGACAGGTTCACCACCGCGTACTCTCTACGCCAGATGTTGGTGAAACCGCGCTTCGGAACCCGGCGGACGAGCGGCATCTGGCCCCCCTCGAACCCGGGACGGCCACTGTAGCCGGTGCGGGACTTCTGCCCCTTCTCGCCGCGCCCGGCCGTCTTGCCGAGCCCCGAGCCGGGACCGCGCCCCACCCGCTTCTTCGAATGCTTGCTCCCCTTGGCCGGGGACAGCTCATGCAGCTTCATTCTTCAACCT
>DASWQX010000715.1:0-2440 GCA_036403495.1 Thermoanaerobaculia bacterium | reverse complement strand
TCCAGCATCTCGGACATCGGAACGAGAGCCTGGATGATCTGGTTACCGTTGACCGCGTCCATACCCTGCGGCCGGCCGCGGCGGTGGGAGAGGTCGCCCATGATGTCGCCGGTGAACTCCTCGGTGGTGGTGATGTCCACTTTCATCACCGGCTCGAGGATGGTCGGCTTGGCGTTCTGCATGGCGTCCTTGAAGGCCAGCGAGCCGGCGATCTTGAACGCCATCTCCGAGGAGTCGACGTCGTGGTACTGGCCGTCGAGCAGCCGCACCTTGAAGTCGACCATGGGGTAGCCGGCGAGGTAGCCGCGGCGGCGGGCCTCCTGGATCCCCTTCTCGACCGCCGGCCGGTAGTTCTGCGGGATGGCGCCGCCGAAGATCTCGTCGGCGAAGCTGAAGTCCTCGCCGCGCGCCAGCGGCTCGACCTTGATCTTGCAGTCGGCGAACTGGCCGCGGCCCCCGGTCTGCTTCTTGTGCCGGCCGTGGCCGTCGGCGGCCTTCAGGATCGTCTCGCGGTAGGGCACCTTGGGCGGATGCAGGAGGACGTCGACGTGGAAGCGGTGCTTGAGCTTGGCGACGGCGATCTCGATGTGGAGCTGGCCGTTGCCGGAGAGCAGGTGGTCGTGGCTCTCGGGATCCCGCCCGGCGTGGAGGGCGATGTCCTCGTCCATCAGCCGGTGCATGGCGTCGCCGATCTTCTCCTCGTCCCCCTTGGATTTCGGCTCGACGGCGAAGGCCATGGCCGCCTCGGGGACGCGGATCCAGCCGAGCTTGACCGGCTTGTCCTTGGCGCACAGAGTGTCGCCGGTGACGGTGATCTTGAGCTTGGCGACGCCGCCGATGTCGCCGGCGATCAGGCGCGGCACGTTGCCCCCCTGCTTGCCCTCGACGGCGATCAGGTGGCCGAGCCGCTCGGCCTCCTCGGCGCGGCTGTTCCAGATGTTGGTGTCGGCGTTCAGGGTCCCGGAGACGACGCGCAGCAGCGAGATCTTGCCGGTGAAGGGGTCGGAGAGCGTCTTGAAGACCAGCACCGCCAGCGGCCCTGACGGATCGGCGGCGAGCGCCATGTCCTCGCCGCCGACGTTCTTCGCCGGGAAGGGGGCGCGGTCGGCGGGGGAGGGGAGCAGGGCGAGGACCAGATCGAGGAGCGCCGAGGGGCCGATGCCGTGGTTGGCGGCCGTCAGGGTCAGCGGGAAGATCTGGCGGCGGGCGACGGCCCGGCGTAGCCCGGTCACCAGGTCCTCCTGCGGGATCGTGCCGTTCTCGAAGAACCCCTCCATCAGCTTGTCGTCGGTCTCCGCGACCGCCTCGATCAGGCGCGAGCGGTGGGTTTCGACCTCCTCCGCGAGGTTGGCCGGGATCTCGGCCGGCGTCGCCTTGCCGTTGCCGTCGCGGGTGAAGGTGTAGGCCTTCTGGGTCACCAGGTCGACGACGCCGGTGAAGCCCGCCTCCTGGCCGATGGGGATCTGGACCGGCAGCACGCCGCGGCCGAAGCGCTTCTGCAACCCCTCGAGGGCGCGGCCGAAATCGGCCCGCTCGCGGTCCATCTTGGTGAGGTTGACCAGCACCGGCAGCTCCATGCCGGCGGCCGCCTCCCAGACCCGCTCGGTGTTGACCTCGACGCCGGCGACGCCGTTGACGCAGAGGATGGCCGCGTCGGCGGCGCGCAGACCCTGCTGGGTCTCGCTGAAGAAGATGCCGTAGCCGGGACAGTCGAGGAGGTTGATCTTGTGCTGCTGCCAGGGAGTGAAGCAGGCCGCGAGTCCGATCGAGATCTTGCGCTCGACCTCCTCATGGTCGAAGTCGGTCAGGGTATTGCCGTCTTCGACCCGATGGAGGCGGGTGGTGACCCCGCCGGCGTACAGCAGCGCGCTCACGAGCGTGGTCTTGCCGGTGTCGTTGTGCCCCGCCACGGCAATGTTTCGAAGTTTCTCCGGGCTATCCACCTGCATAGTCGGACCTCCTTCAAAAGATCAAGGGGCGCAAATATACCACAGGGCGCCTTCCCTGGCGGGTCGCGAGATTCTCCTCTAACTATCAAGAATGACTGGTATTTACCCCTTACTTCCGGTTTGACTCGGCGGCCGGCCCGTCCTAGAATGGCGACGCGAAAAGCGCTCTCGTCATGCTTCCCCTCACCCCGACCAAGCTTGGCCGCTACGAAATCGTCGACGAGATCGGCAAGGGGGCCATGGGCGTGGTGTTCCTCGCCCGCGATCCCCTGATCGGCCGGCTGGTCGCGCTCAAGACCTTCCGCATCGGCTACTCGGTCAAAGACCAGGAGATGGAGCAGTTCCGCATCCGCTTCATGCGCGAGGCGCAGAGCGCCGGCATCCTCACCCACCCCAACATCGTCACCATCCACGACGTGGTCGAGGCCAGCGACGAGGGGCTCGCCTTCATCGCCATGGAGTATGTGCGCGGCACCAACCTGAAGCTGATG
>DASWQX010000714.1:0-3031 GCA_036403495.1 Thermoanaerobaculia bacterium | reverse complement strand
CGTTCTCCTCGATCCGCCGGCCGAACTCGGTCATCGTCACCACCGTGACGTTGCCGATGCGGTCGTGGAGATCGGCGTAGAAGGCCTGGAGGCCGGCGCCGAGATCGGCGAGCTGGTTGGGCATCTGGTCGTTCTCGGTGTCATGCATGTCCCAGCCGCCGAGGTCGAGGCAGGCGACCTCCAGCCCCAGGTCGGCCTTGATGAGCTGGCCGATCTGCTTCATCGCGTTGCCGAAATCGCTGTCCGGATAGGTGGCGCCGTTGGCCGGCTGGTACTGGCCGGGATCGACGGCGGCCAGCCGGTCGACGGCGCCGAAGGTCTGCAGGGCCTGGACGTCGAGGAAGGTGGTGCCCGAATAGAGGGAGGCGAGGGTGCCCTGGAAGCGGCTGACCTGGTCCTCGAAACCCTGGAGGTGGAAGTCGGCGATCGAGGCGAGCGAGGTGGCAGGCACCGTCCCGCGCAGCGAGGCCTGGACGAGGTCGCCGAAGCCGATGGAGCGGAACGGCGAAGTGTTGGTGGGATCGACCCCCGCGAGGTGGCGCCCCAGCCAGCCGGAGAGCAGCACCCGCTCGCCCGGCGTGCCCCGCTCCATCCAGTCCATGGAGTCGAAGTGGGAGTGATTGTTGACCGGCATGCCGGCGGCCTGCACCACCGCCAGACCGCCGTCGTCCCAGACCTCCTTGAGCGGCGCGAGCGACGGGTGGAAACCGAAGTAGCCGTCGAGGTCGAGGGCGCGGCCGGCGCTGGCGCCCGGCTCCTGGATGCCGATCGTGGGGCGGTTCGCGTAGTAGTGCGAGTCGCCGAACGGGACCACCACGTTGACGCCGTCGGCGCCGCCGCGCAGGAAGAGGCAGACCAGCGTGTCGCGCCGGGCGGCGGCGCGCCCGGGAGCGGCGAAGGCCAGGCGGGGGAACCAGCTCGGCAGGGAGGCGGCGCCGAGGGCGCCGAAGCCACCGAGAAATGCGCGTCGGGTCAGCTTGGGCATAAGAGTCTCTCTTCCTTCTCCGCGCACTCCGCGCGCTAGCGCCATTGGAAGTAGGGGGAGCCGAGGATCAGTGCGATCAGCCCCGGCGCCTGCTGGTTCAGGTACCAGAGCGGCACCCGCTGACTGCCCGGACGCCCCTGGCCCACGTACTGGATCAGCAGATTGCGGTCCGCCGGCTCGAACGGACGCTGGAGCAGCAGGGCCGCCATGGCGTCGACCAGCCGGGCCGAGGTCTTCGGGGCGGCGGCGGTGACGAGGCCGCGAACCGGCACCGTCACGCCGTCGAACCAGTTCAGCACCAGCGCCGAGGCGAGGTTCCAGCGATTCAGCATGCCGTTGGTGTTGGCCCAGGCGGCGCCGGCGTCCGGATAGCCGTTGGGGGGCTCCCACTCGAACGGCACCTGGCCGAGCGGAGAGAGGGAGTAGATGAGCTCGTCGAGCCCGTCGAGCGTCGGCTTCGGGCTCAAGGCGCGCAGGGCGGCGAGAAGGAACTCGTAGGGGCGGCGCAGCTTCTGCCCGGCCGAGGCGAAGAACTCGTCCGAGAGCAGGACGGTGCGCAGCACGGCGCGGATGTCGCCGCCGGTCGCCGTGAAGGTCGCCGCCGCCTTCGCCACCACCGAGGGGGGCGGGACGTCGGCCACGAAGTGGCGGCAGAGCTTGGTGCTGATGAAGGTGGCGCAGGCGGGGTGGCGCGCCAGGGCCGCCAGCACGCGCCGGCCGTCGAGACTCCCCGGAGAGCCGCCGACGATGGCGACGCCGAGCACCTGCTTCGGCCCCGGGTCGTGGGAATCGGGATCGAACAGGAACTCGCCGTCGGTCCCTTCGCCGTTGTAGTCGACCGTCCAGCCGGTGAAGCAGCGGGCCACCTCGTGGACGTCGGTCTGGGTGTAGCCGGCGCCGACGCCGATCGTGTGCAGCTCCATCAGCTCGCGGGCGTAGTTCTCGTTGGGGCCGTCGGCGACGTTGGAGGCGTTGTCGAGGTAGACCATCATCGCCGGGCTGTGCGCCGAGGCGGAGAGCAGGTCCTGGAAGGTGCCGAGGGCGTTGGCGCGCGCGACCGTCCGATCGTCGATCGTCTTCAGCACCGAGACGTCGTCCTTGAAGTGATACATGCTGAAGTGGTTGTTCCAGAGCTCGACCATCATTTCGTAGAGCTGGCGCTTGCTGAACAGGGCCCGGTAGACGGTGGCCCGCTTGAGCTCCATGGCGACGGAATAGCCGCCGTCGTCCCGCTGCTCGGAGAGGTCGAACAGGTCCTGGGCGGACTGCGTGAGGGTGGGAAACAGCGCGGCGACGTCGGCATCCACCGCGGAGTCGTCGATCGTCTCGGGATGGAGCTGCTCTTCGAGCCAGGCCACGTAGCCCATCCGGCGGGCGCGATCGAGCTCGCCCGGCGGCACGCCGTAGGTGGTGCGGTGCAGCAGGTGGATCGCGGGATCGGTCGTCGCCGCGACTCGCGAGACGATCGCCTTCAGCTCGGCGGGCGGCAGCAGGCGCGCCCCGGCCCGCGCCTCCAGGGCCTCGGCGGGCCACGACCGCAGGAGCGCCGCGGCGGCGCCCGCTCCCGCGGCTCCCTTCAACAATCCTCTTCGAGACAGCGGCTCACTGCTCATGGCGACCCCTCCTTCCCCATCGGCTCGGCTTTCAGGCTTCGTCGGCGGGATTGGAGCACCTCCCGGAAGGCGGGGCTATGGAGTAGTTCACAACGGCTCAGGGGCCGTCCTGTCGAAAAGTGGAAGGGCGCGGCGAAGGAACGAGAGGGCGGATCGGAAAAAGCGGGTACAGTCCCTTCCGGCGGACATCTTGAAAGGAGGACGCGATGGGCAATCCGGTGATCGTGATCCCTGGCTACCTCGGCTCCAGGCTGGCGGACTCCGTGCACGGGAACCTCGTCTGGCTCGACGTCCACGGCCTCCTCAACCCGGAGATCACCCTGGAGGCGCTGCGCCTCGATATCGGCGACCCCGACCGGGTGGTCGCCGTCGGCATCCTGGACGCGGTGACGGTGCTGCCGCCGTTCTGGGACCCCGGGGTCTACAACGCGCT
>DASWQX010000713.1:0-4024 GCA_036403495.1 Thermoanaerobaculia bacterium | reverse complement strand
GGCAGGAGGTGTAAGCGCTGCGAGGCGTTGAGCTGACCTGTACTAATCGGTCGTTCGGCTTGACCAATTGACTCTTTTCAAAGAGATTGATTCGCTCTTGTTCCGGCGGATCCCATCGCTCTGACCCGATTCAGTTTCAATCAGCTCCAAAGCTCCGGCTTTTTAGTTGAGTTCTTTTCAAGGTATTGAGTTTTCCGGTGACTGTGGCGAGGGGGAAACACCCGTTCCCATTCCGAACACGGCAGTTAAGCCCCTCAGCGCCGATGGTACTGCATGCGCAAGTGTGTGGGAGAGTAGGTCGTCGCCGGGAATTAATTTGTGAAAGGCCCCTGAGGAAACCCAGGGGCCTTTGTTTTTGTTGCTTCCAAGTAAGGATCCGGGTTAAGATTCCTAAACTTTTGATCCCCCCTGAGGTCCAACCTGGATGAAATCTCTTCCGATAGCCGCCCTGCTCCTCGCCCTTCCCCTGCTGGCCCAGAAGGCCCCGATTCCCGATCAGCCATTCGCCGCATCGATCGACGTCAGCGTCGCCAACGTCGAGGTCTCCGTGACCGACCGCGACGGCCGGCACGTCCAGGGGTTGGCGCGAGGCGATTTCGACCTGTTCGTGGATGGCCGGAAGGTGGAGATCGTCAACTTCTCCGAAGTGGCGGAGAGGCCGGAGGTTTCGGCCAAGGAGACGGCTCGTCCTGTCATGGTTCCGGCCGTACCCGAGTCACCCGATGTGGCGGCTCCCCTGCCGGAGCCTCCGCCCTTGACCCTCGTGATCTTCGTGGACAACGACAATCTTCGCCCCTCGGGTCGCAATCGCATTCTCCATCAGGTGAAGGGCTTCCTCGATTCAGCGGTCGGGCCACGGGATCGGGTGATGCTGGTGACCCATGAGCAGGGGGTCACCAGCCGCCGGCCGTTGAACGGGGGAAAGGAGTCCCTGGCCGTCGATCTCGCCAAGATGGAGAAGCTGGTGGCCCGCGGCGTCCTCCGCGACACTCACTTCCGGCGGACTATGGAGACGATGCAGGCGGTCGGGTGTGACGGCGCGCTGCCGGTGGCACGCGCCTATGCCGAGGAGGTGGGGAACGACGCCAAGTTGACCTTGCGGGCGCTGGAGAGCGTGGTGGAGTCACTCGCGGGGATCGAGGGGCGGAAAGCGATGCTCTATGTCAGCGACGGGGTCCCCATGCATCCGGGAGAGGATATGTTCCGGATCGCCCAAGAGCTGTGCGGTACAGGCACGGTCTTCGAGACCGAGGATCTCGCGGCCCGATTCCGGCACCTCACGCGGCTGGCGAACGCGAACGGAGTGACGGTCCACTCCCTGGAAACCGCGGGCCTGCGGAACTTCTCCAGCTCCTCCGCGGAAGAGAACCCGCTTCCCCTCGATTCGCTGACGATTGTCAACCTGGACTCCGAGAAGGCTGCCGACACGCAGCAGGTCCTTTTCAACCTGGCGAGCGAGACCGGCGGAAGGGCCGCCCTCAACGGGAACGACATCCGCTCGGACCTCGCCGCAATCGCTGGAGACCTGCGGAGCTACTATTCGCTGGGCTACACGCCCGAGCGCTCGGGAGACGGCAGGGTGCATGCGATCGAGGTCAAGGTCAAGCGGGAAGGGCTGCGCGCGCGCAGCCGGACGACGTATACCGACCGCCCTCGCGAGGAGTTGCTCGCGGCTCGGGTGCAGACTGCGCTTCTGCACGGGATCGTCGACAACCCTCTTCAAGCGGGCCTCGCTCTCGTCTCCTCGCAGCCTGCCGGACGAGGGGTGCACCTGGTAACCCTTCGGCTGCAACTGCCGGTGAAACAGCTCGTCCTCGTGGCGCAGGGGAACGCCTGGACCGGGCAACTGACTCTCTGGGTCGGCGCTCGGGACGCCGCCGGAGGGAACGCACCGGTCCGAAGCGTGCGTGTGCCGATCCGTATCCCTGCCGCTGGAGGAAAAGAGCAACTCGCGCGTGTTTTCGCCTACGATCTCCGGATGCGGATGGCGGAGCGTAGCGAGCAGGCGGTCGCGGTAGGGATCCAGGACGACCTGGGGCACACGACATCGTTCATCACCGGGACCTTCCGAGTGGATCGCAAGGGCGCGGCGGCCGTCTCACCCTCGCCGGGCGGGTAATGAAGGGGATCTGCCACCGTCTCCTCGCCGTTCTGCTCGTGGGCGCCGCGCTCTCCGGTTGCCACCGGGAGCCGCCACCGGGAGCCGCCAAGGAAGGGCGTCGTTCGCCGTTGATCGTGATTGGTATCGATGGTGGCGAGTGGAAGGTGATCCACCGCCTCTGGGCCGAGGGAAAGCTCCCGAACCTCAAGCGGATCGCGGATCGCGGAGTCGCGACGACGCTGCACACCGCCTACAACTCCTCGCCGGTCATCTGGACGACGATCGCGACCGGCGTGAGCCCGGAGGTTCACGGCATCACGGACTTCGTGGTGCCGACGCCGCGCGGCGACGTGCCGGTTTCCTCCGCCGTCCGCAAGGTGCCCGCCCTCTGGAACATGCTGACGAGCGCCGGCCGGCGTGTGGCCGTGCTCGGCTGGTGGGCCTCCTGGCCGGCCGAGAAGATCAACGGGGTCGTGGTGAGCGACCGCGCCCTGCTGAATCTCGACGCCCGCGTTTCGCCGGACTCCTACCTGCCGCGCTTTCAGCAGGACCTCCGGCAGGCGGACGCCGATCCGGGGCTGTTCGAGAATGACGAGGCCCAACGGCGGGACCGGCTGATGGCGCGCTCCGCTCTCCATCTGGTGCGGGAGTCTTACGATCTCATCCTCCTGTATTTCCGCAGCACCGACATCGTCAGCCACAACGAATGGAAGTATTTCGAGCCCGGCGGCTTCGATCCGATCGATCCCCGGGAACTCGCCGAGCACCGGGACCGGGTGCCGCGCGTCTACGAGGCGGTCGACCGGGAAATCGGGCGGATCCTCGCCGCCGCGCCCAGGGAATCCAATGTTCTCGTCCTGTCCGATCACGGTTTTCACGCGGCCCACAGAGAGGACGTCAAGGCACTCGTGGACATGGACGCTCTGCTCGAACGCCTCGGCTACCTGACGCGCCGAGGGGCGGCGATCGACTTCTCGCGCACCCGGATCTATACCTACGGCTCTCCGAGCTTCGCTCGCGCGAAGATGCTCCGTTTCGCCCTCGCCGGCCGCGAAGCCGGAGGGCGGGTTCGGCCGGAGGAGCGCGAATCGCTGCGCCGCCGGCTGGAGGCCGACCTCGCGAAGGTCACCAACGATCGTGGGGAGCCCATCCTTTTCGTGCGAGATCCCCACCCCAAGCGAGGAGAGGACGGCGATCTGGTGGCGATCGTCCGCCTGCCGCTGGTGACGCCGGTCGTGCGCGTGCAGGGGAAACCCTTTCCTCCAGCGCTGCGGAGCCTCGGCCGGATCTCCGGCACCCACACGGCGAACACCCACGGCATCTTCCTCGCCGTGGGGCCCGATATCGATCCCAAGGCGGATCTGAGCGACATCCATGTCCGCGACATCGCGCCCACGATCCTTTTTGCTCTGGGGCTGCCGGTGGGAACGGACTTCGCGGGCCAGGCTCGAACCGGGCTCTTCAGGGAGGAGTTTCGGCGCGCACACCCTTTGCGCACGATCAAGACGTGGGGAACGCGCCGGGAGGCCGAAGGTGCCCGCACCTCCGGGGAGGACGAGCACCTCCTCAACGAGCTGCGCTCGCTGGGGTATATCGGCTAGTCGGTCCAGATCTGCTTCCACCAGGGATCGTTCTCCAACACTCCTCTGGCTGGCCTTGAGATTCATCCTGCTGCGGATTTTGTTGACGTCCCAGCCGGTGAGAGAGGCGAGCGTCTCGGCCTGCCGCTCATATCGTTTCGGCAACTCGCGACGGTAGGTCTGCGCCGCCTCGCAGCGGCCACCGCCGGTCCAGGGGTGGCGCAGGATGAAGCGTCCCTGGAAGCTCTCGTGGTCAGCGGTTTCCTGAAACACGAGATTAGACGAACAGCTCCTGCGGACCGGCGGCGTTGACCATGCCGAGGCGGATCGGGAGCATGAACTT
>DASWQX010000712.1:0-9949 GCA_036403495.1 Thermoanaerobaculia bacterium | reverse complement strand
CCGGCTTTCCGGACGCGCTGGACGTCCCTCTGAAGGCGATGTTCGAGAGCGAGCGGGACGGCGGCTCGGTGCGGGAGATCGAGAATCGGAACGCCCTCGCCCGGATCTTCGCCCAGGCCTGCCTCGACCTGCGGGGCCAGGTCGACCAGCCCGACGTGCGGCAGTTCCTGGCGCTGCGGGTGACGGCCTACCTGCGCTACGTCTTCGCCCACATGCGGAACTGCCTGATCGGAGGGCTCGCCTCCTGGCTGCTCGCCCTGGTCGGCGTCACCGCCTACGTCTTCGAGCCCAAGCACTTCGTCTCGCTGGCCGGCTGGCTGGCGCTGGCGGCGGCGGTGGCGGTGATCGTCTGGATTTTCCTGCAGATGGACCGCAACCCCACCCTCAGCCGGATCGGCGGTACTACCCCGGGGCAGGTGACGTTCGACCGCGTCTTCCTCACCAAGCTCCTCACCTACATCGGCATCCCCCTGCTCGGCCTGATCGCCACCCAGTTCCCCCAGGTGGGCCGGATGCTGGGGCAGGTCGTCGGCCAAGTGCTGCGGATCGGCGGGGGCGGCTAGGGTCGGGGCGGTCATGCTCCCATGTTAGAGTCGCCGCGCGGTAGCTGAATTCAATCCCAGGAGGTTCCAATGTCTCAAGTGACGTGCGTCCGGCGTCTCGCCGGGCTGGCTCTGGCCGCGGCTCTGCTGGCGGCCCTGCCCCTGGCGGCCCTGCCCCTGGCGGCCCAGCCGCAGGATTTCTCGAAGGTCGAGGTCAAGGTGGTCCCCGTCTCCGGCCACATCTACATGCTGCAGGGCTCGGGGGGGAACATCGGGGTGTCGGCGGGCGACGACGGCATCCTGATCGTCGACGACGAGTACGCGCCGCTGGCGGAGAAGATCCGCGCGGCCCTGAAGGGGATCAACCCCGGCAAGCTCAAGTTCGTCCTCAACACCCACTTCCACGGCGACCACACCGGCAGCAACCCGGTCTTCGGCCCCGAGGCGACCATCGTCGCGCAGGACAACGTGCGCAAGCGGCTGGTCTCCGGCGCCACCATCATGGGCAACAAGATCGAGCCGATGGCGCCGGCGGGCCTGCCGGTGGTGACCTACGCGGAGACGGTCTCGGTCCATTTCAACGGTGAGGAGATCAAGGCGATCCACGTCCCGCACGGCCACACGGACGGCGACAGCGTGATCTTCTTCACCAAGTCGAACGTGGTCCACATGGGCGACGACTTCTTTAACGGCTCCTTCCCCTTTGTCGACATGGAGAGCGGCGGCAGCGTTCAGGGGATGACCGCGGGAGTGGCCAAGGTGCTCGCCCAGATCCCGGCGGACGCCAAGGTGATCCCCGGCCACGGTGCCCTCTCCGACGTCGCCGGCCTGAAGAGCTTCCACCACATGCTGGAAGCGACCACGGCGATCGTCGCCAAGCAGGTCAAGGCGGGGAAGAAGCTGGAGCAGATTCAAGCCGCCGGCCTCGGCGCCGAGTGGGATTCCTGGGGCAAGGGGTTCATCAACACCAAGACCTGGATCGAGACGATCTACAACAGCCTGAAGAAGACGCTGCCGGACCATCCGGTGAGCACCAGGCACCACTGAGCGTCGTCTGAGCGAAGTCCCCTTTCCCTGACTTCAGGGGAAGGGGACGCACTCGTCGAAGCAGCCGCCGCAGGCGGGGAGGCCGGTGATCGTGCCGTCGCAGACCAGGAAGGTGCAGAGCCGTTGCCCTTCCGAGCCTGTACAGTCGGCACAGATCCCGTGCTGGACGCAGTTGTTCGGAGATTCGGCTCGGGCGAGAGGCAAGAAGGCCGGCAGGGCGAGGAGGAAGGGGACGGCGGCCAGACGCAGCAGAAGGCTGTGACGCATCGGCGCTCTCCTTGGAAAGAAGGGGGACTCCGTGAACCGGAGGCCTCTACAAGAGTAGGGTGCCGCGCGGGCGTGAAGGGGTGCCGGTGCGGCTCGCTCTTGCGCAACCCGAGAGCACGGGTCCTGGTCCCTTACCGGGTACCCCGCGTCGCCGTCGCGCCGGTCACCCGCCAGACGGCGTCGCCCACGTCGTCCGCCACCAGCAGGGCGCCTCGCTTGTCGACGGCGACGCCCACCGGCCGCCCTTTGGCGCCCCCCTGGTCGTCGACGAAGCCGGTCAGCACGTCGAGCGGCTGGCCGGCGGGCTTTCCTTCGGCGAAGGGCACGAAGATCACCTTGTAGCCGCTGCGGGGCTTGCGGTTCCAGGAGCCGTGCTGCCCCACGAACATCCCGCGGCCGAAGGAGGAGGGGAGCGCCGAGGCTCCCGCCGCCGAGGCCAGCCCCAGCGAGGCTGTGTGGGGTCCCAGGGCATAGTCCGGCACCAGGGCCTTGGCGACGAGGTCGGGGCGCTGCGGCTGCGCGCGGCTGTCGAGGTGCTGCCCGAAGTAGCTGTAGGGCCAGCCGTAGAAGCCGCCGTCGCGCACCGCCGTCATGTAGTCGGGCACCAGGTCGCTGCCGAGCTCGTCGCGCTCGTTGACCGCCACCCAGAGGGCGCCGCTCTCGGGCTCCCAGGCCATCCCGACCGGATTGCGCAGGCCGGACGCGAAGATCCGGTGCTGTCCGGTGACGAGGTCGATCTCCCAGACCGCCGCCCGCTCCTTCTCGGCCGGAATGCCGTTCTCCGCCGCGTTGCTGTTCGAGCCGACCCCGACGTAGAGCTTCTTGCCGTCGGCCGAGGCGACGAGGTTCTTGGTCCAGTGATGGTTGATCGGGCCCGCCGGCAGATCGACCACCTTGACGCCGGCGGCCGTGATCCGCGTCTCGCCTGATTGATACGGGAAGCGCAGGACGGCGTCGGTATCCCCCACGTAGAGGTCGTTCCCCACCAGCGCCATCCCGAACGGCGAATGGAGGCCGGAGAGGAACACCGACCGAGTCTCCGCCACGCCGTCGCCGTCGGCATCGCGGAGGAGGGTGATCCGGTCGGGGCTGGGCACCGTGCCGCCGGCCTTCTTCTGGAAGTGCCGGAAGAACCACCCCTTGATCCCCGGGCCGTCCTTGGGGCGGACCGGACCGTTGGTCTCGGCCACCAGCACGTCGCCGTTCGGCAGCACGCAGAGCCAGCGTGGATGGTCCAGCCCGCGCGCGAACGCCGCCACCGCCATTCCCTCGCCCGCCACCGGCGCAGCCCCTGCCGGCCACCCCTTGGCGGTCACCACGTGGACCAGCGGGATCAGCGCCTTGTCGGGAGCCGGCAGGGTGGGATTGGCGCCGGTGCCGGCCGAGACCGGCAGCTTGGCCGAGGAGGCGCAACCCGCGAGGGCCGTGGCAGCCGCGAGGAGGGCAAGACAGTGAACGGGCCTGAAGGAGATCCAGATCATGATTCGGCCTCGCTGGAAGGCCGGCGCCCGATCGAGCGCCGGCGGATTCCTGAAGCTGAATCAGCAAGAATCAGGCCGAACCTTGCTCAATTCCCCCGGCCGAAGCTCTGCACCCAGATGACCCGGTAGCCGCCGGGCGCCGCATCGTAGCCGGCGCCCACAGCGAGGCCAAGGCCCATCTCGCGGCTCGTGGGATCGAGGATGTTCCGGCGGTGGCCCGGACTGCCGAGCCAGGCCTCCAGCGCCTCCTGGGTGGAGAAGCGCTGCTCGACGATGTTCTCGCCGATGCCGGCGCGGTAGCCGTCCGCCCGCGCCCGCTCGGAGGGGCCCAGGCCCTCGGGCGTCCGGTGACCGAAGTAGGAGCGCGTCAGCATGTCCTCGGCGTGCTCCTGGGAGATCCTGTCGAGGAGAGGGTTGGACGCCAGCGGCGGCACCCTCTCACGCCGGCGGGCCTCGTTGACCTTGGCGAGCATCTCGGAGGCCACCCGCGCCCGGTTGGTCAGGCGGGCCGTGGCGCCGGCGAAGAAATCGCCCTGGTGCCAGCCGAAGAGGAAGACGTAGAACGTGGCGCCCTCCGAGGAGGCGACGCCGACGCCGAGATCCCGGAAGTGGCCGTCGCGCACCTCCCGGCACTTCGCCTCGCGGGAGTCGAGCGCGGACTCGGGATCCCGGTAGGAGAGCAGGTAGCTCTCGCGCCAGTCGTGCGCGGAATACCCCACCTGCCGCAGCCGCTCCGCGACCGCCGCCGCCGGAAAGGGCTGGAGCCCCCAGCCCCTCCGTGCCATCTCCTCCGCCTGCGCCTGCGCCACCTGATCGAGGACCGGCGAAGGGAGGAGCGGACGCACCCCCTCCTCCGTCCGTTCCTGGTTGAACCGAGCCAGCCACTCCTCGGACCAACTCGCCGCCGGTCGAGCACCGGCGACGAACGAGCCGAGGGCCAGTCCCAGCGCGCAGATCGAGCACCGAATCCAAGTCTTCACGACCCGAACCTCACGTCCAGTAAAAGTGAAGCTACGATACTCCAGGAGGCGGGACGGGCTCAAGAGGGGAGTCGCGGCTCCGCGCGGCGAAGCGTCCCAACGCGCCGCCGCTGGAATTCGCGACCGACCGTCCGGTGGAGCAAAATTTGTCGCGATCTTTTTCCGAGAGGGTCGCTGAACGTTCCCAACCTCTCGCGGACGCCTCAGTCGTCGCGAAGTGCCTTGACTTCGCGACGCAGATCGGTACGTTGCGACGCGGAGGATTACAACGCGACGCAGGACCGGTCTTCGCGACGCAGAACCTTACGATGTGACGCAGGGATTTGCTATGCGACGTCTCAAGGATTTTTTGCGACGCAGGCGCGTAATTCGCGACGAAATGAGGAGAGACGCGACGCAGAAGATTTCGACAACCCGCCGTAACGGTACTATGCGACGCAGGCGCTTGTTACGCGACGCTTGCCGGTGCTACGCGACACAGGAGGATGCAATGCGACGTAGAGGGGCTCTATGCGACGCAGATCGGTCAGACGTTCGCTCTGCGTGAGCTCCATGGCCCTGCCACCACCGCCCGGCCGATCAGCCCTAAGGCGAGCAGTCCCAACGCCTTGAGCGCGCTCTGCGGGTCGTTCACCAGCATGCCGATCAGGAACACGACGGCGCCGGCGACCACGATCGCGGCCGACCAGGGGTACCCCCACGCGCGGAACGGCCGGGCGGTGCCGGGCTCCCGTCGTCGCAGCACGATCAGCGCGAGGCAGCAGACGGCGTAGTTGGCGGCCAGGAAGACCGACGCCAGGGCGATCAGGTCCTTGAAGGTGCCGGACGCGATGAGGAGGAGCGCCACGCCGGTCGTGACCAGGGTCGCGACCCCCGGCGTGCCCCCCGCGTTGACCGCCGCCGTGCGCCGCGGGACGAGCCCGTCGCGCCCCATCGCGAAGAGGATCCGCGAGCCGACCAGCAGGATCGCGTTGAGCAGCGGCAAGAGCGAGAGCACCGAGAGCACTGTGATGATCTGCTTCCCCCGGTCGCCGGCGACGATCCCCGCCGCGTCCGCGGCCGGCAGGGTGGACTGCGCGAGGTCCGCGATCGGCATCACGGCCAGCAGCGCGAGGTTAACCAGCAGGTACACGCCGACGACCGCGGCCACGCCACCGATCATCGCCCGCGGCAGGTTGCGCCCGGGATCGCGGTCCTCCTCGGTGAAGTAGAGCGCGCTCTGCCAACCCCCGTAGGCGATCACCACGGCCTGCAGCCCCAGGATGCACCCCGCGAACGTGAGGCCGAGCGACTCTCCCGCCGCCGGAGCCCCCGCGGCCGCCTTGGGCCCCATCGTGAACGCGGCGACCACGAGCGCCAGGAACGCCAGGAACTTCACCGCGGTAGTCCACTCCTGGAACCGCGCGCTGACCTTCACCCCCGCCCACTGGAGCGCCACCATCAGGAGCAGCGCGACGATCGCGACCGGCCGCACCCACCCCGCGAGAGCCGGCACGAGCACTCCGCCGAACTCCGCGAGGCCGATCGAGACGTACGCGAGCACCGTGCAGTAGGTGAGCCAGTCCGTCCACCCCACCGAGAACCCCACCCAGTCGCCGAACCCCCGCCGCGCATACACGTAATACCCACCCGCCTGAGGCAGCATCGTCCCGAGCTCCGCCAGGCACACTGCCCCGAGCAACGTGTAGACACCCCCGACCAGCCATGCCACGAGGATGGCGGTTCCACTGTGCAGATGCCCCGCGACCAGCCCCGGCGTCCGCAGGATGCCCACACCGATCGTGCTGCCGACGATGACGGCGAGGCCGAAGCCGAGGCCCAGCAGGCGGCGGAGATGGCCGATGGGAGGGCGGGGGGATGCGCCGCCGCCTGGAGGGATTCCGCTACTTGGACCTTGCATTTCCGGCCATGCTAGCCCGCGGGGCGGACGATTGATAGACGCTTTCCCTTCCGCCCACGTATGCTGTCAGCAACAACGCAACAACCGAGCAAGAAAGAGGCTTCATGAGACATCTGTCTATGCTGTCGCTCCTGATCTCACTCCTCGTCGCGGAGGCCGCCTCCGGTCAGACCGCGCCAAGCCCGCCGCAGCTCGCCTTCGAGACGTCGGCGGTGGTGGCGAGCGGCATGACGCCAGGCGATTCGGTCGCCTGGTTCGGCGTCGAGTACCGGGTGGATGCCGCCTTCTCGGGCGACATCGCGCAGCACGTCGCCGCCGGCACGGTGGCGGCGGACGGCACGGTACGCCTCGATCTCACCCAGCCGGTGGCCGACCGTTCCTATTGGGTGGCGGTGGACATCGCCAGTGGCCGCTACGCGGTCTCGGGTGCGAACGGCTATCCGCTCACCAGGCCGGCACAGACCGCGCAGCTCCTCAGAGGAGCGGGGAGGGGCGCCGACGCGATCTTCGATCGGCGGGCGTACTTGATGGGCCTGGTGGTGCGCCCTGGGACCGGTGCCTGGTCGTTCGCGGGAGGCGATGGCGGCTTGCGCGACACGGACGGCGTGGCCGACGGTCAGCTCAGCTTCGCGCTCAACCAGCTCGATTCCCTCGCGGGGAGCCCTGCTGCGCCGTCGGAGGTGGCGCCGGCGGACCTCTGGTTCATCGTCGACCCCTACGCCATGGAGATCTCCATCAGCGTGGGCGGGGTGGCACAATGAGCCGCCGTGGCCCGCTCCCTCTCCTCGCTCTTGCCGCGATCCTGTCGATCGCGCCGGCCCTGGCGGACGTACACCCGAACACGGCGCCCGGCCTGCCGGTCGACCAGTCCTTCCATGTCGGCGACATCGACAGCGTCAACCTCTTCAATGGCGCGCTGACGCTGACCATCCCGATCGGCGCCTCGTATCCTGTCAATAGCTTCTCCTACGCCTTGAAGCTCACCTACAACTCCAGCCCCTGGGAGTTTCTGACCGTTTCTCGCGTGGATCCGCACAGCCAACTGGACGTAACTCGCACCCAGGCCATCCCCAATCGATGCTCGAACGCGGGCCTGGGCTGGCGGGTGTCGTTCGGCCGGATGAATCCGCCCTGCCAGGTGCCGGACATGAACGGCTCGCTATCGAACCGGCCGATCTATCAGGACGAGAACGGCACCGACCATATCTTCTATGGGACGCTCCACGACGGCGACGCCGAGGACGCTCTGGTCGCCGGCGTCTCGGATACCGAATACACCCGCGATGGTAGCTATCTGCGCCTGAAGTTCTACACCGCCGGTTACAATGAGATCGAGTATCCGGACGGATCGGTGCGCAGATTCGACGCCATGACCGGCATGCCGACCGAGCTTCGCGACCGCTTCAGCAACAAGTTGGCGATCTCCTATCCCCCAATGGAGCCTTTCGAAGGCCAGTTCTATCCCGCATGGAAGCTGACCGACACGCAAGGCCGGACTCAGGAAATCTATTTCCGAACCGACCTCCCGCCCTATGCCCAGACGATCCATGCGATCGCGCTGACCTCGTTCGGCGGCACCCCTGCGATCTATCGCTTCAACTACACGTCGCCGACGATCGGCCTGCCTTGCCCCAACAACGACTCGGACACCATGGATGGCAACGGTACAACGGTGATGGCGCCTCTGTTGACCAGCGTGACTCTGCCGGACAACTCGTCATGGACGGCAAACAGCTATATCACCGCGCTTCCGTCGGGCCCGACTTGGCCCGGCAACGCCTGTACGGACAACGCGGGGAACCTCACCACCTTGACCCTGCCGACGCTCGGCAGCCTGAGCTGGACCTGGCAGAAAGTCTATTTCCCCAGCGGCTCGGCCCAGAAGCCGCACCTGCAAACCAATCCCGGCGTGGCGACCCGGACGATGCTCGATCCGAATCACAGCGCTCAAAACGGGACATGGACTTACACCTACGCGCCCGGCTTCCCGGCCGCGGATGGGAGCAAGGAGCACACGACCACCATCATCGATCCGCTCGGCCACCGGACGGTCAACTACTTCTCCGTGGCCCTCGACGCCAGCTACACGGGGTGCAGCACCTACGACTACAGCCTCCCCTTCTCCTGCCTTCGTCCCCTGGGAGGCTCCGCGCTCAACCTGTCGCGCCAGACCTTCAACGGCGCAAGCGACAGCTCGCTGCTGCGATCCGAATACGTGGACTACGAGCGGGACCCGGTCTTCGCGGTGATCGCGCCGGACTGGTACAACACCAATCGCCGCCCCTTGCAGACCCGCACCGTCTACGAGGACGACCCCGGCATCTACGGCGGCATGATCAACTCCAACTTCGACGGTCTGGGGCACTACCGGAGCCAGAAGACCGAGGGGAGCTTCCCTAGCGCGAACGACCGCATCCACTTCGCCAACTTCAACCCGGCGCAGGGGACCTACACCGTCGATCAGGTACACAACATGGGTTCGGGCTTCACCCTATTTTCCCCGGCCTCGCCCTGGGTGCTCGAGGCGCCGTCGTCGATGTCGGACACCGAGGGGGGAGCGACCTCGCAGGTAGACCTCTGCTACGTGCCCGGCACGGCGGCCGTGACGCGCAAGCGGGTCCATCGGCAAGACGGCGCAGCCACCAGCGCGCAGGATCTCATCTCCGTCTACGACATCGTCGCCGGGAACGTGACCGCCGAGAAGTCCTACGGCGGGGACGCTTCGGGCAGGGGAGTCGGCGTGACCGACGTCTGCAACCTCTCGCTGCCCGCGCCCGAAATCGAGATCGATCACACCTACGCGGCGGGAGTGCGGTCCAGCTCCAAGTATGCCGGCACCGGCTTCTATTTTCTCAGCTATCTGACGCCAAGCACGGGCTTCCCAGCCATTGACCCAAGCACCGGCCTGCCGGTAAGCAGTTTCGACACCGCCGGGCTGGCCACCGATTACGAGTTCGACGTCTTCGGGCGCCTGCTCTGGTCCAAGCCGCGGAGCACCGGGCAGGGGGGATGGACGGAGTACGTCTATACGTCCGCGAGCGGTTCCATCCAGCCCAACGTGCGCGTCCGCCGGCGCGCGAACGGCAGCAAATCGGCGCCGATCCTCGCCGTCAACCAGATCGTCTTCGACGGCTTCGGGCGTGTCTTCCAGGAGCAGAAGACCCTGCCGGACAATATGACGGCCAAGCGCGAGACCGTGTACGACACGGCCGGCAACAAGAAGTCCGTCTCCGAATGGACGACCGGCTCGGCGACGAACCTGACCCAGTACTTTTCTTATGATCCTTTCGGCCGGCCGGGGACGATCCAGCCGCCGGACGGCGCGGCGCACAGCGTCACCCTGACCTACCACGGCGTGCGGCAGGTGGACCGGACGGTGAAGATCGCCACCGCGCCGGGCTCCGAGAATCCCGCCAAGACCACCGAGGTCTACGACCGCCAGGGGCGCCTCTCCTCGGTCACCGAGCCCTCCGGCACGGGGGGCGCGAACGTGACGACCACCTACGGCTACGACGTCGGCAACCGCCTCGCCACGGTCTCGACGACCGGCTCGGGCGTCACCCAGAGCCGCGCCTTCGCCTATGACAACCGCGGCCTGCTCAACTGGGAGAAGCATCCCGAGAAAGGGGCGGCGGGCAACGGCACGGTCTCCTATCTCGGCTATGACGCGCGCGGCCACGCGCACAGGAAGATCGACGGGCCCAACGACCTCAGCCTGACCTACGACGGCGC
>DASWQX010000711.1:0-3123 GCA_036403495.1 Thermoanaerobaculia bacterium | reverse complement strand
GCTGATCGCCGAGGACCAGGGGATGGTCCTGGGAGCGCTGGCGGCGCTGCTCGAGATGGAGCCCGACCTCGAGGTGATCGGCCGCGCCCGCGACGGCCAGGAGGCGCTCGAGCTGGTGCTGGCGGCGAAGCCGGACGTGGTGCTGACCGACATCGAGATGCCGCGGATGACCGGCCTCGAGCTGGCCGCCGAGCTCAAGCGGCGCGGCCATCCGGCGCGGGTGGTGATCCTCACCACCTTCGCCCGCGGCGGCTATCTGCGCCGCGCCCTTGAGGCCGGCGCCGCGGGCTACCTGCTCAAGGACGCGCCCGCCGAGCGGCTCGCCGAAGCGGTCCGCCGCGTCCACGCCGGCCTGCGCTCGATCGATCCCGAGCTGGCGGCGGCCGCCTGGGAGGAGGCCGATCCGCTCACCGACCGCGAGCGCCAGGTGCTCCGCCTGGCCGGCGAGGGACATTCGAGCGCCCGCATCGCCGCCGAGCTCCACCTCTCCGAGGGGACCGTCCGCAACTACCTCTCCGAGGCGATCAGCAAGGTCGGCGCCGGGAACCGGGTCGAGGCGGCGCGCATCGCCCGGCAGAGGGGGTGGCTCTAGGCGTCCGGCCCCTTCTTCGCCTTCGGCGCCCGCCCCGCGTCCCGCAGGGCGCGGGAGAGGAGGAACTCGATCTGCGCGTTGACGCTGCGCAACTCGTCCTCGGCCCAGCGCCGCAGGGACTCGTAGAGCTCGGGGTCGAGCCGCAGCGGGTAGTTCTTGCGCTCCGCCAAGAGGGCCTCAGTGGTAAAGGCTGCCGACGTTGACCACCGGCTGCGGATGACCGCCGCCGCAGAGCACCACCAGCAGGTTGCTCACCATCGCGGCCCGGCGCTCGGGATCGAGGTCGATGACCCCCTTGGCGGCGAGCTGCTCCAGGGCGTGCTCGACCATGCCCACCGCCCCCTCGACGATCTTCGCCCGCGCCGCCACCACCGCGCTCGCCTGCTGGCGCTGCAGCATCGCCGACGCGATCTCGGCCGAGTAGGCGAGATGGCTGATGCGCGCTTCGAGCACCGCGACCCCCGCCTGCTCCAGCCGCTCCTGGATCTCCTTGGCGAGCCCCACCGACATCTCCGCGGTGTGGCCGGAGAGGTCCATCTCCCCCTCCACGTCGGAGACGTAGGGGAAGCGGGTGGCGAGGTTGCGCAGCGCCGACTCGCTCTGCACGTGCACGAAGTTGATGTAGTCGTCGACGTTGAACAGCGCCTCGGCGGTGTCGATCACCCGCCAGACCACGACGGCGGCGATCTCGATCGGGTTGCCCGCCTTGTCGTTGACCTTGAGCTTGGCGGTCTCGAAGTTGCGGGTCCGCGCCGACACGCTCTTCTTGCTGTAGAACGGGTTGGCCCAGCGCAGGCCCGGCGTGCGGGCCGTCCCCACGTAGTCGCCGAAGATCTGCAACACCTTCGGCTGGTTGGGGTTGACGATGAACAGGCCGCACTCGCCGATGATGGAAAGGATCATCAGCAGGATGAAGGCGATGACGAGGATTCCACCGCCCTGGCTGGCCACGTAGGCGATCCCGGCGAGCGAGCCCAGGAAGAGCACGAAGAACAGCAGCAGCATGGCGAGGCCCGGACTGCCGTTGAACTCCCTTTCGCGGATCATGGTCGTTTCCTCTCTCGTTGGTTGACGTCAGAGTGATATCACTCTGATTTCTGATACGCAAGCGGAGAGGGAAGGTTGCGGCAGCGGAGAGGGATCGCGGGAAGCCGCCGCCGGTCTACCATGGGCGGTCCGCTTTCTTCGAAAGGAGCTCCCCGGCGATGGACTACTCGAACTGGATGGGATCGACGACGGCGATTCACGGGCTTCCCTTGGGGAACATCTGCCTGCCCGCGAGCCATGACTCCGGTACCTATGGGCTGACGACCCAGCTCACGCAGGATCTCGACGCCGACGAGCAGGGGATCGTGAACCTGCTGCAAGCGATCGCCGCGAAGGTCCAGGCCATTCCGGGGGTGACTCCCTACATCCCCAACGCCTATGCCTGGGTCTACGACGCCGTGATCCTCACCATCCGGAACCTTTTGACGGCCAACGCGACGAGCGTGTCCCAGCAGCTCGCGGACGGCATCCGCTGTCTGGACCTGCGGATCTACTTCGATTCCGCCTCCCAGCAGTTCTACACCTACCACACCCTCGTCGGGACCCCTCTGACCCAGATCCTGGGCGAGATCGCCACGTTCTTGGGCTCCACCAAGGCTGAGATCGTCTATGTGACCTTCGGACACTTTCGTGGGTTCGAGCTCAATACGCCCACGTTCTTCGCGATGAATGCCGCGATCACCCAGGCGCTGGGGGAGTATGCCTATCCCCAGCTCATCAACCCGGATACGGAACAGATCAGCAATCCGGTCTTCCAGCAGACGTATGAGGAGATCGTCTCGTACGGCACGGCGGGCTCCAAGGCCGTCCTGGTGAACGCGGGGTATGCAACCGAATCGACCGTCGAGACGTTCTGGCCCACTACCTACAGTCCGCCGGACGACGAGGGCAGGGGCGGCGTTGTCGCGGGTGACTACGCGAACAGCTCCAGTCCCGCCGCGATGATTTCCGACCAGCAGGACCAATACAAAAACCGGGGATCGCTGCCGTTCGCCCTCTACATGCTCCTGACGCCGCAGGACACCGACGTTATCGGGGTCGTCGCGCGCACCCTCGCCACCGCCCTGTACAGGCAGGTCGACAGGATCTCCTCCGAGGCCCCCACGGTAGGCGCCGCCCTGCAGGCGATCGCGGCCTCGCTGACGATGCAGGCCCCGGAGTGGACGACCTTGCAACAGCTCAGCCTCGACGTGGATACCAACATCGGCGCGAACATCAGTCAGGTCGTCGGAACCTTGCCGAGCCCCAACCCGCTCTCGCTGATCTACGTGGACTTCCACGACGTGACGAACATCGTCGATCTGGCCATTCAATACAGCACCGGCCAGTCGGGTCGAGCCGCTTGACCCGTGGGTCGCAGTTGTCGACCCTGGGTCCGAGAGCTTGACCCGTGGGTCGCGGCTGTCGACCCGTGGGTCCGAGAGCTTGACCCGTGGGTCGCGGCTGTCGACCCGTGGGTCCGAGAGCTTGACCCGTGGGTCGCG
>DASWQX010000710.1:0-2332 GCA_036403495.1 Thermoanaerobaculia bacterium | reverse complement strand
CTGATGGCCGTGGTCTGCATCCAACTCGCGCGCGCCGCCCTGGTCGACCCGCTCACCCTGGCGATCGCCGCCGTCGCCGCCGTGGCGCTGATCCGTTTCCGCGTCAACGCCGTCTGGCTGCTGGGCATCGCCGCGGCGCTCGGCTGGGCGGCGCGGACCGTCTGGAGGTGACCTTCGTCTATACTTTGACCCGCCCGTGCCGGAGGATCGCCCAGGGTCCCGGCCGTGAAAGGAGCTCCGAGCATGGCCGTGAAGGATCAGGAACCGACTCTTCTGAACGAGGCAACCCGCGAGGCGAAGCCTACTGTCTACAAGCCGGATGCCCTGACCTCCCTGGCCGCGGCCCGCCGCCGCTGGGACGCGGCCGCCGCCCAGGCGGAGGCCAAGGCGCCCTTCTGGAAAACGGACTTCACCACCGTCTCCGGCATGGAGGTGCCCCACCTGGTCACCCCCGAGGAGGTGGCGGACGTCGATCCGCTGGCCACGATCGGCATCCCCGGCGAGTACCCCTACACGCGCGGCATCCACCCGACCGGCTATCGCGGCAAGCTCTGGACCATGCGCCAGTTCGCCGGCTTCGGCACCGCCGCGGACACCAACCAGCGCTTCAAGTACCTCCTCTCCCAGGGGCAGACCGGCCTCTCCGTCGCCTTCCACCTGCCCACCCTCTACGGCTACGACTCGGATCATCCGATGTCCAACGGCGAGGTGGGGAAGTGCGGCGTCACCGTCGACACCCTGGCCGACATGGAGGTCCTCTTCGAGGGGATCCCGCTCGGCGAGGTCACGACCTCGATGACCATCAATTCGACGGCGCCGATCCTCTTCGCCATGTACCTCGCCGTCGCCGAGAAGCAGGGGGTGGACGTCAAGCGCCACGTCTCGGGCACGCTGCAGAACGACATCCTCAAGGAATACATCGCGCAGAAGGAGTACATCTACCCGCCGCGGCCGTCGATGCGACTGATCACCGATCAGTTCGCTTTCGCGGCCAGCCACGTGCCGCGCTGGAACACCATCTCGATCTCGGGCTACCACATCCGCGAGGCCGGCTCGACGGCGCTCCAGGAGCTGGCGTTCACCCTGCGCGACGGCATGGAATACGTGCAATACGGCGTCGACGCCGGCCTCGACATCGACGACTTCGCGCCGCGGCTCTCCTTCTTCTTCAACAGCCACAACGATTTCTTCGAGGAGGTCGCCAAGTTCCGCGCCGCCCGCCAGATCTGGGCCACCGTGATGCGCGAGCGCTACGGCGCCAAGAACCCGCGCTCCTGGATGCTCCGCTTCCACACCCAGACGGCCGGTTGTTCGCTCACCGCCCAGCAGCCCGTCAACAACGTGGTGCGTACCACCATCCAGGCGCTGGCGGCGGTGATGGGCGGAACCCAGTCGCTGCACACCAACTCGCTCGACGAGACGCTCGCCCTGCCGACCGAGGCGAACGCGCGCACCGCCTTGCGGACGCAGCAGATCATCGCCCACGAGTCGGGAGTGATCCATTCGATCGATCCGCTCGGCGGCAGCTACTTCGTCGAGGAGATGACGCGGCGGATGGTCGACGGCACCTTCGATTACTTCCGCCGCATCGACGAGCTCGGCGGCATGGTCGAGGCGATCGAGGCCGGCTTCCCGCAGCGCGAGATCATGGACGCCGCCTTCGCCTACCAGCGGGCGTTCGAGGAGAAGGAAAAACTGATCGTCGGCGTCAACGCCTACCAGCTCGAAAACGAGCCGCCGATCGATATCCTTTATATCGGCGACGACCTCGCCGACAAGCAGATCGCATTCATGAACAGCGTCAAGGACCAGCGCGACGCCGGATCGGTGGCGCGCACGCTCGACGCCCTGAAGCTCGGGGCGGCGGGGACGGCGAACACCATGCCGCTGATCCTCGACTGCGTGAAGGCCTATTGCACGGTGGGCGAGATCAGCGACGCCCTGCGCGACGTCTACGGCACCTACGAAGAGCCGGCGGTCTTCTAGAAGGGAGTCCCGAGGATGGGCCTACTGACGCAGACCCGGCAGCTCCTGCTCTATACCCTCTGGGCGGACGGCCTGACTCTGGAGACGGCGCGGGGGATCCCCCACGAGGCGCTGACCCGCGACGCCGGGGTGAGCTTCGGCTCGCTCCTCGGCACGCTGGCGCACATCCTCCGCTCGCAGCGCCGCTGGCTGGCGCGCTTCACCGGCCAGAGGCTCCCCGATCCCGTCGAGTTCCCCGACCTCGAATCGCTGACCGCCGGCTGGTCCGAGACCGCCGCCCAGCTCGAATTCCTCCTCGCCTCCCTCACCGAAGACCAGCTCGCCGCCGACCTCACCTGGGAAGACA
>DASWQX010000709.1:0-2588 GCA_036403495.1 Thermoanaerobaculia bacterium | reverse complement strand
ATCGTCTGGTGGTCGACGCCGGAGTTGATCCCGGAGCCCTGGCTCGGCAGCCAGCTGGCGCCGTCGTCGTCCGTATAGGCCATCAGGCTCAGCTTGGTCGGCAGGAGCTGCGAGACGTAGGTGCGGCCGAGCTTGGGATCGGTATAGAGGATCGGGTCGAAGGTGGTCAGCGAGGTCTGCAACGCCGAGACGCTCTGCCAGGTCGCGGCGGCCGGCGAGGAGCAGTCGTCGAAGCCCACCCGCAACGTCTCGGTGCCGGCGACATACATCACCTTGCCGGTCTCGCGGTCGACGCCGATCGAGGGCTCGCCGGCGCTCGCTCCCATGCCGGTCGGCGGCGTGTAGTTGGCGTATCTCGGCGGCGTCGCGGTCGAGGGGGGAGGCGGCGGCGGAATCTGGAAGAGCCTGGCGCTCGCGCCATAGGCCTGCACCTCGGCGAAGGGCGAGGCGCTCACGGTGTAGGTGCCCGCCGCCGGATTGGTGAGCACCACCTTCTCCGCCTTGCCGGCGCTGTTGCCGGAGTTGCCCACCAGGCTGCCGTCCGGACCGTAGACCTCGAGGTCGTAGTCGTCGGTCGCCTGGGGGGTGAGGTCGATCTCGACCTGGAAGGGGTAAGAAGGGGGAACGATGGTCAATTTGTAATTGTCACACGCCGTATTGCTGGGGCCGCCGCAGGTGGAGGCGGCGGACGGGGTGAGTGGACCGCCGGTCCAGCTCGCCTGGGAAATTGCCTGGGAGACAGTGCCGGACGGCGGATTCGCCGCCCAGGCCGAAGCGCAAGAAAGAGCCGCGACCACCAGGGCCAGCCCCCTTACGAACGCTCCCTCGCGAAAAATGATGTTCATACCGGATCTCCTCTCGTCCCTGATCGCATGGCATGGAGCGTCGGCTCCTGGAAGAGAGGAATTGCATGCCTTGTGCCAGTAGCGCCACTATCGTCAGATTTTGCTAGAGTCCGCCCCATTCCCGGGAGGTTCACCGATGGCCCGACGTCTCTGTAACCTGCTGATCCTGCTGCTCTGCCTGTCTTCCTGGACCGCCCTCGCCCAGGCGAAACCTCCGCGCACCCCGCCGGGCGATCCGGACGACGACGACGCTCCGGCGGCCGCGGCGCCGAGGGCCGCGCTCTCCCGCGCCGAGATCGAGGCGATCGAGGCGCTGCGCACCCGCGCCGAGACCTCGGGCTTCGAGGCGACCTCGAACTACGAGGAGACGCTGGACTATCTGCATCGGCTCCAGGCGCACTTCCCCGAGATGTATCTCGGCTTCTACGGCACCTCGGGCGAGGGGCGGGCGATGCCGTTCGTGGTGGTGTCGCGCGAGAAAGCCTTCACCGGCCGCAAGGCACAGCGGCTGGGCAAGCCGATCGTCCTGATCCAGAACGGCATCCACGCCGGCGAGATCGAGGGCAAGGACGCCTCCCTGCTCCTCCTGCGCGACTTGGCGGCGGGGAAGCACGCGGCGATCCTCGACGCCGTCACCCTCGTGGTGCTGCCGATCTACAACGTCGACGGCCACGAGCGGATCTCTCCGTTCAACCGCCCCAACCAGGACGGTCCGCGGCAGGGGATGGGCTTCCGCACCACCACCAACGGGCTCGACCTCAACCGCGACTACCTGAAGATCTCCTCCGAGGAGGCGCGATCGCTGATCGCGCTGGTCAACGACTGGCGCCCCCACCTGCACGTGGACGACCACGTCACCGACGGCATCGACATGGCCTGGGTGCTGACCTGGTCGTGGGCCGAGGCGCCGCAGGCGCCGGCGCCGGTGGACGCCTGGCTGCGCGGCCACATGCCCGCCGTGCTCGCGGCCACCGAGAAGGCCGGCGTGCCGCAGGGGCCCTACGTCGACCTGATCGAGCGCAACGATCCCGCCAAGGGATTCAACTCCTGGGTGGGGCAGCCGCGCTACTCCAGCGGCTACTTCCCGCTGCGCAACCGGCCGTCGATCCTGGTCGAGATGCACTCCTACAAGCCGTACAAGCAGCGGGTGCTGGCCAACCGCGACTTCCTCTTCGCGCTGCTCGACGAGATCGCCCGCGAGCCCGCCGAGCTGACCCGCGCCGTGGCCGAGGCGGAGGCGGCGGAGGTGGCCAAGGGCAAGCCGGACGCGCCGCCGTCGGACGTGGTGGTCAACTTCGAGGCGAGCGATCAGGCGGACCGCATCCGACTCCCCGTCTTCGCCGGCACGATGGGGACGTCGGTGGTCACCGGCGAGCCGCTCCTCCTCTTCCACCGCGGCCAGCTCGACGCCAAAGAGGTGCCCTGGATCCACAAGTCCAAGGCCACCTTCACCCTCCCCCGGCCGCGCGGCTATCTGGTGCTCCCCGGCTGGCCGCAGATCGAGCAGCGGCTGCGCGGCCAGGGGCTGCGCGTCGAGAAGCTGACGCAGGGTCTGGAACTCGACGTCGAGACGATGCGCCTTTCCGAGCCGAAGGCCGCGGCCGCCTCCTACCAGGGGCTGACGCGGGTGACCCCCAAGGTGGTGCGCGCCACCGAGCGTAGGACGATCCCGGCCGGCGCCCTCTGGGTGCCCGCGGACCAGCCGGACTTCGAGGTGGCGGTGCAGCTCCTGGAGCCGGAAGG
>DASWQX010000708.1:0-7600 GCA_036403495.1 Thermoanaerobaculia bacterium | reverse complement strand
GATCGATTTCATGCCGTTTTTCCTGTCGAAGTGAAAGTGGAGCGGCCCGGGTGAGCCAGAGGCTCTTACGAAGGCCCGGACAGGAGGTTGCGGCAGGCAGACTATGGAGGGGAGGAGAGGGTGTCAAGGAGAAGGGAGTCCGCCCCTTGCGGAGGGCGGACGTTCGAGAATCCTCTACGGTGCCGGCACGGCCGTGACCAGCACCACCAGGGCGTCGTTCGAGCCGCCGACCTTGGAGGTGCCGACGACGAGGGTCTCCCCTTCCTTGAGGCCGAAGGAGGTGTTGATCAGGATGCCGCCCGGGCGGGTCTCCAGCGACCCTTGCGGCTTGAAAGGATCCGCCTTCAGGCGGAAGGCGTCCACGAACAGGGAGCGGTCCGCCGCCGATCCCGTGTCATGGAACCGGAGGTCGACCTCGTAGACGGTACCCTGGTGATCGACCAGCCGGGCTTCCATGTCCCGCTCCTGCGTGCCGCTCATCCAGGCCGTGTCGAGGGCCTCGTAGCCCTTGTAGGGGAGGAAACCCTTGAGGTCCGCCAGCGCTTTCTGGACGTTGGCGGGCATCTCCCCGCCTCCGCTCCCGGGCTTGAGGCTGGCGGTCAGGAGCAGGATCTGGAAGCCGTGGGTGCGCGGCTGCCGGTCCTCCCGGGCCAGGGCGCGGGCGATCTTCTCCTGCACGGCCGGCTCGGCCCCCACCTCCAGGAACTTGTGCCCCGTGATGTCCGTGGATGCCACCCGGCAGCGCTCCTTCTGCGCGCACTGATCCCAGGCGAGGACCTCCGCGGTGTGTAGATCCATGGAGCGGAGCTCGTAGCGGATGGTCTGGGTATCCCTGGGGAGCGCCTCCGGCGGCTCCGGCGGCTTCTCCGCCGCCTGCTTGGCTGCCAGAGAGACGGGGAGCAGGGTCAGCAGGAGGATCGAAAAGGCGAGGGTCTTTCTCATGGTCAACTCTCCTTTTAACGGGAAGCTTTTCCCGACTTGAGAATCCAGATGATCCGGGTGCCGCCCGGCGTGAAGAACTGGATCTGCCGCGTCCCGGCGTCCTCCCCCGAAGCCGCGGAGGGTTCCAGGGATGCCAGGGTGGAGGCCGCCTCCGGGAGGGCCCGGGCGCGATGCCGCCGGTGAGCGGTTTTTCTGGTCTCCCTGGCCTCGCGCGGCGCCGGGGGCTGCGGCAGGGGTAAGGGAATGGGCATCACGGGCTGGACCGCCGCCGCAGCGATCCGCGGCATCGGAGCTTCGGCGGGACGCGGCTTCAGGGCCAAAAAGGCGATGAGGACCGCCACCGCCGCCGCTCCGGCCAGCGCGAGCGCCGGCAGGAGACGCCGCCGGGGCTCCGGAGCGGCCGTCAGCACGGTCCGGCGCATGGCATGGATCTCGTCGGGGTTCAGGCCGTTTTCGCCGCCGGGGTCCCCCGCGAGCAGTCGCCGGCGAAGCCGTTCGTCGTTCATCTCCGGTCCTCCAGAAGAATGCGGGCGAGCTCGCGCCGGGCCGCCATCAGGTGCCAGCGCACGGTGACCTCGCCGATCCCGAGCAGGCGCGCCACCTCGCGCACCGGCGTTCCTTCCAATTCGTGGAGCACGATCACCGCTCGCCGCCGGGGAGCGAGCCTGCCGAGCGCGGCCCGCACCGTGGCCCGGGCCACCGCCGCGGCTTCCGGGTGATCGGTCTTCTCGTCTCGCCGGACGAACTCCTGGAAGCGCGTACGGACGCCCAAGCGGCGGTAGCGGTCGCGACAGAGGTTGACCAGGGTGCGGACCAGCCAGGCCTCCTCGGCGCCGTCCGGCATCGCGCCGGGCCGCCGCGCGGCGCGCAGGAATGCCTCCTGGACCAGATCGCGCGCTTCTTCCCGGTCCGGCGACAGGCGGAGGGCTAGCCGGAAGAGCCGCTCGTGATGGGCATCGAAGAGGCCGGCCAGCGATTGAGTGGTCTGCTGTCGGGAGGTATCCAAGATCGCGCTCGTGGTCAACGGGGCGTTCACATCAGGTAAACGCGCCAGCCCGGAAAAACGTTGGGCGCGGTTCTTGCTCAGCTCTCCAGGCGTCCGGTCGCACCGGCTGGGCGGGAATCACATCAGGAGGCAAAGCATCCATGAAAGACAACAAAGAAGCGTTGCGCCCCTACGTCGCCGACATGCTCGCGGTCGAGAAGCACATCCTCGAGGCGGTCGAGCGGCAGCGCAACGATGACGACATCAAGCAGTTTCCGGACGCCCTGCAGCTCGTGGGCCGCCTCGAGACCACTCTGAAGGGTCACATCCAGGCTCTGGACGGCCAGCTCCAGGCCTACCCGGGCGGCGACGCCGCTGGGGCGGTCAAGGAGGTCCTGACGGGCGTGCTGGGCGCCATCGCGGGCGTCTACGACAAGGTCCGCAAGGATACGGCGAGTCGCGCCCTGCGCGACGACTACACCGCCCTGTCGCTCGCCTCGGTCAGCTACGGCATGCTCCACGCCACGGCTCTCGGCCTCTCCCAGGGCACGGTGGCGGCGCTCGCCAAGAGCAACCTGGAAGAGATCAACTCGCTGATCATGGAGCTCGGGCTGGCCATTCCCCGGGTCGTGCTGAAGGAGCTCTCCTTCGAGGGCTACTCGATCGACACCGGCGCCGCCGACCTCGCGGTCAAGAATCTCGAGGAGTCCTGGCGCAGCAGCGCCCAGCGCGAGAAGGCCGCGGCCGGCTTCAACCGCTGAAAACCCGATCTCGGAAGAAATCCTGAGAGCCGGCCCGCGGGGGCCGGCTTTTTCCGTCTGTGCGCTTATTGTGTGGTTACCGCTCGGCGGCGATGGCGCCGCTCGCCTCAGCCAGCAGCACGTTCGAGGAGATGGGGCCGCCCACGGCACCGCGGATCCAGGCGTCGGGTGTCAGTTTTCCCAGGCGGGTGATGCGCTCGACCTCGGCGCCGAAATCCCCTTCCCAGAGCCGCTGAGCGATCTGGAAGGCCAGGATGTGGCCGATCGCGTAGTCGGGCAGGTAGAGCCCATAGACGATCATGTGCGAGTAGATGGCGAGGATCTCCGAGTCGCGCACCCCGAAGACCGGCGCGAAGTAGCGGTTCCAGACGTCGCGGGCGATCGCCAGTGTCGCCTCCCGCAGCTCGGCCGGCGACGCCTCGGGGTTCCGGTAGAGCCAGTTCCAGACTCCCATGTCGACCAGCGACACCCCGGCGATCTCATAGGTGTTCCAGAGCACGGAGAGCGCCTCCTTGCGGCGGGCCTCGGCGTCGAAGGCGCGCAGGCCGAGCATTTCCAGGTCGCGGTGCTGGAAGACGAACGCGAAAGCCTCGGTGGCCGCGTTGTTCGGCACTCCCGCCAGCGGCCAGCGGTCGATCGCGTTGAGTGAGAACACCTGCTCGACGTTGTGCCCCAGCTCGTGCATCGCCACGTTGTACCCCTGGTAGTCCATGCCGCCGCGCGGAACCCGCGTCCGCAGGTGCGCCTTGTCCTGCCGCCGAAGCGCCTGCACGGCGTGCCCCGCGCCGCGCGCCGGATCGACCTCGATCCGCTCGGCGAGCCACCCGGCACGATCGGCCGAGAAGCCCAGTCGCTCGAGGAGATCGGGAAGGCCGGCAGAGAAGGCCTCGAGGTTCGGATAGCGCGTCCGCACGGCCGCGTCGAGATCCGCCTCGGAGTGGTCGGCCCGCGATTTGAAACCGGAGTACCAGATGTCGAAAGGCTCCAGCGGCCGGCCGAGCCGCCGTTCGATCAGGCGCCCGAGGTCGGCGACCACGGGCGAGGTGAGCACGGAGACGAGGAGATCCTCGACCTCCCGCTCGGGGATCTGGCGCTCGCGCTCGAAGCGGCGGGCCAGGAAGGTCGGCTCGGACGGGCTGTACGGATCGATGGTCCGCATCGCGTGGAAGATCGCGAGCAGGGTGGCGTAGCGGGTGTCGGGCTCGCGGGCCGTGAGGTCCCGGGTCTCGCTCGTTCCCTCGACCGGCGACACCGCGTTGGTCTCGGGGCTCCAGAGGAGCTTGGGATTGTCGATCACCGCCGCCGGGATCTCCTGGCGGAGGATGCGCTCCATCACCTTCAGGATCAGCCGCTGCCGGAAAAGCCCGGACGCGTCCTGGGTGGTGTAGTAGGACGCCAGCTCGTCGCGCAGGCCCCAGTGGCTGATCAGCCGCAGCCCCTCCCGGAACGGCCGCTCGCCTTCGGATGTGACCACCCGGTCGAGCCGCAGGTTGTAGCCCGCGATGTACTCCTCGGCCGCGGTGAGGGCTCTGGTGATCCCCTGCTGCACGGTGGCGGGGACTCGCAGCGCGAAGCGGTCCATCAGGCGCGAGCGCGCCCAGGTCTCGCGATCCCAGCCCGGCCCCTCCGCGAGCCGCTCCGCCAGCGTGTGCACTGGGAAATTGAGCAGCGCCAGGAAGGCCACTTTGGTGCGGAAGAGGTCCTCGTCCACGTGCGCCTGGAGGTCGAGATTGGCCAGCAGGCGATCCGCCGTGCCGACCGGACCGGTGTCGACGTCGATCGGCCAGGTCAACTCGCGCCGCACCTCGTGGAGATGGCCGTCGACCTGCTCCAGCACCTTCTCCAGCCGGCCGAAGGTGGCGGCCAGCGCTTCCGGATCGGCGAGGAAATGGGTGGCGCAGAACGCGGCGAACTCCTCGGCACCGCCATCCTCCGGCCACCAGCGGAGGGCGGTCTGCTCGACGCCGCGGCGGATACGGTCGGTTCGATCGACGCCGTGCTGCTCGACGAGGCGGTGAAGGGTCTGCTGGACGGTAGCGGTATCGATCGCGGATGTCGTCATGGCTGTGCTTTTCAAGGGATCAGACCGCCGGCTTCAGCGCCTCGGAGACCAGCTTGTCGTCGATCACCAAGCGGTGCGGACCGCCGTCGCCGTTGAGCGGCTTCACCTCCTCGCGCGAGAAGGGGTCGAACTCGAACGGCTTGATGATCCGCCCGTAGACCGACTTCAGCGCCCGGGCGCCGATGCGGCTGCTCTTCGAGGCCTCGTCGGCGATCTTCTGCACGGCGTCGTCGGTGATCTCCAGCGCGATGCCGTACTTCTCGAAGAAGTGCTGAGAGGTCTGGAGCACCCCCTCGGCGGGCTCCTTGAAGATGCGCGCCAGGGTGGTGGCCGTCAGGTCCTCGAGGATCACGGCGTTGTCGAAGCGCGAGAGGACCTGCGGCTGCATGCCGTACTCGAAGAGGTCCTCCGGCCGGAAGTGGTGGCGGAGGGTGAAGTACTCGCGGATGGTGATCTTGCCGTTGACGTAGGTCGTCGTCGTCGGCAGCTTGATGCCGCTCTTCGCCGAGGTCACCCGGTGGAACACCTGGTCGTAGAGGGTCTCGAAGGCTCCCGCGCAGAGGAAGAGCATCTTGCCGGTGTCGATCCAGATCGTGCTCGACTCCAGCAGTCCGTCCTTGTTCGGCGCCGTGATCTTGTAGGGCACGCGCTCCCCCTCGATCAGGGTCAGCACGGCCTGTTGGATGTTGATGCCGGTCACGTACGGCTTGCCGCCGATCATCCCCGAGACCTTGTCGATCTCGTCGAGGCAGACCGTGGCCCGCTCCATCGAGCGGCCGATCTGCTCGGCCGTGGCCCCCTCGCCCAGCACCTGCCGGGTGCGCTCCTCCAGCCGCGAGAACAGGCGGCTGGTGTCCACCGCCCCCTCCTCGGTCGCGAAGGTGTTCGCGTTCATGATCAGCACCACCCGGTACTCCGCGAACTCCTCGTGTCCGTTGTAGAGCGACTCGATCCCCCGCATGATGGTGGTCTTGCCGGTTCCCGAGTTGCCGATCAGCAGGAGGTTGCCGTACTTCTCCCCCTGGAGGTGCTTGAAGATGGCCACCGAGACATAGCGCAGGGTCTCCTCCTGGCCGATGACGCTGCTGGACAGGAATTCATGGACTTCGACGGGCTTCATGGACATTCTGGGTCTTCCTCGATCCTGGAGACCGGCCGCCGCTTGGGGGCCGGTAAACGTTCTACGGGTGGGCCGGGACGAACGTCGCGTCGCCGCGGCCATCTATCCTAAGCGGATCTGGGGAAGCCGGCATTCCCGCGCTTCGACAGGCCCGGCCGGACCACGCTAAGATGGGAGGAGTGTACCGGGTGGCCCAGGGCCCCCGAAAGGAGCACGCCGATGACAGGATCGGACATCAGGGCTGTCGTCTACAAGGAAGGGGAGTGGTGGGTCATCCAGCTCCTGGAGTATGACCTGGCGACCCAGGTGCGGCGCTTCGAGGACGTCCCGGCCGAGTTCCGGCGCCTCATCCTTGCCCAGATGCTGGTCAATGCCGAAGGCGGCGTCGAGCCCTTTCACGGCTTCTCCAAGGCTCCCAGGCGGTATTGGAAGATGTACGAGCGGGCGCAAGCGCTCGTCACGCCGATGCCCCTGTCGGAGGCGCGGCCTGAGCTCGAGAATCCTCCCAGGATCGAAGCCCGCCTGGCGGCTTGAGCCGCCTTCAATCCTCCTCCGGCTCGGGATCCAGCGCGAAATCCTCCGGCGGAATCCGGTAGAACCGGCAGAGGCTCCGAAGCACGCCGGGCGAAAGGATCTCCTCCTCATCGATCAACAGGACGATCGACCTTCCATCCTTGCGCAGGAACCGGCTGGCCACGACGGTCGCGGAGCTCATCGCGATCTCGATCCCATAGTTCCGGCGGGCGATTTCAATGAACTCCCGTACGGTGATCTGCCAAGGATGTCGGGCCAAAGATCTGCTCCCCAGGATTATTTCCGCAACCGTTACCGAATCTTATGCCTTTAGGGGCTCCGAATCGCCGGGAAGAATGTCACGATTGAGGAGCTAAGCCAAGTCCCTGCTTCGAGTTACGAGGAATTGACCCGTCTCCCGGCGCCCTGAGCCCTGACGGGCCGCCTTGCCTTCCCCTCCCCTCTCGGACAAACTCCCGGCGTGAAGAAGTCCGTTTCCCACGAGATCGAGTCCAGGCTCAACCCGGAGCAGATCGCGGCCGTCACCCACGGCGAGGGGCCGCTCCCGCTCCCGTCGTCGACCTTCGCGGCATTCCCAAGGAGGAACAAGTTCCGTAGAATGGTCCCAGGAGGACGCCATGGACCCATTGCGAATCCGAGTTGTCGTGTTCAAGGATGCCGATTGGTGGATCATCCACGGGCTTGATTACGAGTTCGTGACTCTCGCCCGGAGTTTGGAAGACGTGCCCGGCGAAATCCGGCGTTGGCTGTCCGTCCTGTTTGCAGCCAGCCGACAGGTCGGCGTCGAGCCCTTCCATGGGTACGTTCCGGCGCCCCGCAAGTACTGGCGAATGTACGAGGAAGCAGAACCCTGGGCGGAAACGTTCTCTCCTATCGAGGGGGACTTGGGCCCCGGCCCCGTTATCGACACGCGCTTGGCGGCTTGAGCGCACTTCAGTCGGGGTCCTCGGCATCGAGATGGAAGTCTTCCGGGGGTACCCTGTAGAAGCCGCAGAGGAACCGGAGAAGCGGGATAGGCATAACTTCATCCAACTCCAGGAGAGGCACGGGAAACAGTCGCTGATCCTTCCTGAGAAACCGTCCTCCGGTGACCGCCGCGGAGGCTGGATCGATCTCGATCCCATACTCCCGGCGGATCGTCTCGAGAAATTCGCGCAAGGTGATCTGCCAAGGATGTCGGGCCAAAGATCTGCTCC
>DASWQX010000707.1:0-5253 GCA_036403495.1 Thermoanaerobaculia bacterium | reverse complement strand
CAGACGGGCTTCCACGACATCCTCAACGAGGGGTACACGGCGGCCCTGGAGGTGCAGCTCGACGAGATCGAGGACGGCAAGATCGAGTGGAAGCAGGCGGTCGCCGACTTCGACGTCAAGTTCACCAAGGACCTGGAGACGGCCGGCGAGCAGATGCCCAACGTCAAGCGCGAGGGCATTCCGCTCGACGAGAAATGCCCCGATTGCGGCTCGGGCCTGCTGATGCGCTTCGGCCGCTTCGGGCCGTTCATCGCCTGCAGCAACTATCCCGACTGCAAGTACAGCCGCAACGTCGACGAGACCCCGGCCGCCGCTCCGGCGGACGGCTCGGCGCCGGTCGAGGAGGAGGTCCCCCCCTGCGAGCTGTGCGGCAAGCCGATGGCGCTCAAGCGCAGCCGCTTCGGCACCTTCTACGGCTGCACCGGCTATCCGGAATGCAAGAACATCCGCAAGACCGGCCCCAAGCCCTCGGCGCCGATCCCCACCGGCGTCCCCTGCCCCGAGTGCGGCAAGGGGGAGATCGTCGAGAAGAAGTCCCACCGCGGCAAGACCTTCTGGTCGTGCGACCGCTACCCGGACTGCAAGTTCTCGCTCTGGAAGAAGCCGGTGATGCGCGACTGCCCGCAGTGCAACGCCAAGTTCCTGCTGGAGAAGGTCACCAAGAAGCATGGCGCCCAGTACGTCTGCAACACCGAAGGGTGCGGCTACGTCGAGGACGCCGAGCTGGTCGAAGCGGCGTCCTGACCGGGCTGCCGAACGGTCTTTATAATCGTCCCCATGAGCTGGCATCGTCCGGTGCTCGTGGGGGCGTCGTCCCTCGTCCTCCTGTCCCTCACATCCTGCTTCGAGGCTCCGGTCCGCGAGGAGCTGCGGCTGCGCTTCCTCCCCAATGGCGCGGTGGTGGCGACGAGCACGGTCCGCGTCAGCGACCCGGAGGGGAGCAATCCGGCGCTGGCGAGGCGGCTGGCCGAGACGCGGCAAGAGCTTCTGGAAGGGTCGGACCCCTGGGGAGCGCGCTTCGCGGCGGCCAAGCCGGGCGCGGAGCGGTTCTCCTGGGAGAAGCGCCTGGGCATCTTGAGCTCGGCGTCGCGGTCGGCGCTGATCGCGGAGCCGGATGGGATGGAAGCCTTCTTCCGCGACACCTCCCTCAGCGTCACCTACACCGTCGATCCCGACCGCGGCACGGCCGAGCTGTCGATCGTGCCCGGAGCCTCGACCCGCGCCACCCGGCGGCAGCGAGAGGAGATGGAGAAGACGCTCGACGCCTGGACCGGCGATGTCGCGGAATACCTCCGGGCCGGAGCCGACCTCTACACCTACCTCGACGACCGGCCGGAACGCGCCCGCGCCTGCTTCGGCACCCTTTTCGCGGAGCGGCTGAGCGAGAAGGACGCGAAAGCCTTGAGCACGCTCAACGCCGAGGAGAAAAGGAAGGTCGACCGGCTCGACAGCGCCCTGCGGCGGGTCCTGGAAGTCCTCGCCGTGCCGGAGAACGCCGCCTACTCGCCCGACGAGGTCTCCCATCTGATCTTCGACCCGTTCCCCGCCCACCTCACCCTCAGCCTGCCGGCCAGGCCCCAGGAGGTCGAGGGCTTCCTGAAGACCGGAGACGACGCCTTCACCGTGGCGGGCCCCGGCCTCTGGGAGGCGCTGCGGTCTCTGGAAGGGCGCTGGCTCGCGCCAGACCCCGTCCTCGTCTACGTCGAGAGCGCGCGGCAGGGCGAGGAGGGCACCTTCGACCTCGCAGCCTTCCTGGCGAAGCCGCGGCGGTCCGCGCCAGCCCACCTGCTGCCGTCGGCCCACGAGCTGCGCACGGAGATCGAAAGCCGGCTCAAACCCGCGCCGCTCTATCGGGCGTCTTGGCGGGTCCGCGCGGACGACGAGACTCCCTTCCGCTGGGAGACGGGGGAGGCGCCTTGAGCTGGCTCAGGAGAATCAGACGCCGACCAGGCGGATGTCGCGACCATCGGGGAACCGTGCGTGGATCTCGAGCTCTCCACCGAGAGATCGAACGAGGCGACGCAAGGTCGAAACCATGTGATCCTCGCGTTGCTCGATACGCGAGATCTCCCCCTGTGTGAATCCAGAGGCTTCGGAAAGCCCGGCCTGAGTGACGCCGAGTTGCTGCCGCAGTGCTTGAAGATTCAATTCAACGATCTGCTGTTCGACCCAGGTTGCATTCGCAGCCTGAGCCTCGGTAGAAAGTGGACGCTGAGCCTTTACTTCCGTCCAAGCCTTCAGCTTTCGATCAGCCATGGTCTTCCTCCTCGATCTCCGCCAAGTACTCCCTCAGAATCCGTTCGGCTCGCGAAACGTGCTCCCGGTAGAAGCGCTCTTTGGAGATGCCTGTCTTGTCGCCGCCGATAAGGACGACTGCGTCGCGTCGCGGATCGAAGGCGTAGAAGACCCGAATCGCGTGCCCGTGCGATTGGACACGCAGCTCGCGAAGAGCAAGGTCCGAGCCCTCGATCGCGCTTGAGTAGGGAAACCCCAGAGTGATCCCCATCTGCTCAAGAAGATCCACGCAAGCCGCCACTCGCTCACGGTGGCGTTCTTCAAGACCGTCGTACCAATCCGCGAACTCGTCCGTGGCATAGACCATCGCGGCCGGCGTCGTCATACACCAGCTATTATGTGGCATAACGTATATGGTGTCAAGCGTATCATGGATCGTGCTCGGCGTGATCGGGTTCGGCTCGCGGAGGGAAGATAGGGCCAGGCTATACTCCTGACCCTCTCTCTCTCCTTCACCGCAACGTCGCGCGATCTGCCGCAACATCTCCCCTGTCAATCTGCCGCGGACAATGTTGCGGTGGAGCGGCCCCTCCACCGCAACGTCTGCCGCTCCACCGCAACGTTCCCTGTCGTTGCGGCGGAGGGCCAGTTTCACCGCAACGTCTCGCCATTCACCGCAACATCAACCACTCCACCGCAATGTCGATCTATTCATCGCAACATCCCAACATTCACCGCGACATTGCTTGACTCACCGCAAAACCATCTATGCTGCCGCAAGGTTCACAGAGTCGCCGCAACGTCTGGCGCTCTGCCGCGACGTCACAGCTTTCACCGCAACGTGATCAGCTCCCCGGTAACGCTATCACGTTCACCGCAAGGCGACCTCGTTCACCGCAACGTGATGTGATATGATCTCACCATCATTTATTCACCGCAACATGTCATGATGTGCAACGGAGGGTGTCATGGGCTCGAAGCTGTCGGTCGACGAGGTTCTGTCCAATTTGGAGCGGCGCGCGGAGATTCATCGTGAGCAGGCAGCCTTCCACGCGGGGCATGCGGCTCATCATCAGGAGCAGCAGGCGCTCCATAAGGCCGAGCTGGAGAAGGTACTGCAAAGCCTTGAAGCCTTCCGGGGGGTTGCCGCGTCGGCGGTGGATCTCGCGCAGGCGCTGCCGCCCGCAGTCTCCTCGGCGGCTCCAGAGATCGACCCGGCGATGCTTCCTCACCCCGGCCGCAAGATGGTGGCCCGGCTGCTGAAGATGGTCCTCGAAAGCCCGGAGCTCCAGGAGCCCTTCGGCGCGACCGCGGTGGCGGCGGAGGTCAACCGCCGGTTCGCGGAGCGCCTGTCCAGGCCGGTCGAGGCACGCACGGCGTCGGACGTCCTGCGCCGGATAGCCGCGGAAGGTGGAATCGAGCTCGTCCGCGAGGGGATTCCGTTTCACGAGGCGCTGTACAAGCGGACAACCGCCCAGGGCGGAGAGGGATAGCAGGAGGCTGCTACCATCCCTCCCCATGCCCGACTTCGACGTCATCATCCCCGCCCGCGACGAGGAGCCCACGGTGGCGGGAGTGGTGCGCGCGGCGCGGGGGGCGGCGGGGGTGGGACGGGTGATCGTGGTCGACGACGGCTCGTCGGACGGCACGGCCGAAGAGGCCTCGCGGGCCGGCGCCACGGTGATCCGGGCACGGCAGCCGGGCGAGCCGGGGAGCAAGGCGCAGGCGCTGGCGCGGGGGGTCGAGGCCTCGGACGCCCCGGTGCTGGTCTTCTTCGACGCCGACATCGTGGACGTCCAGCCGGTCCACTTCGAGGCGCTCGCGGCGCCGGTGCTCTCAGGCGAGGTCAGCCTCTCGTGCGGGATCGTGGACTACGGCGCGCTGCGCAACCCCCTCTTCCTGCGGCTGCCGCCGATCACCGGCCTGCGCGCCCTGCCGCGGGAGATCTTCGCGGCGGTCCCGGAATCGAAGCGCAACGGGTTCCAGATCGAGATTATGATCAACGAGGTGGTCGTCCGCCGCGGGCTCCCAAGCGCGATCCGCGTGCTCGCCGGCCTCCGCCACCGTTCCAAGATCGAGAAGCGGGGGTGGCGCCAGGGGCTCCCCTCCCATCTGGCGATGACGCGGGAGCTGCTCGCCTGCCTGCGCATCGTCCCCCTGTGGACCTATGGGGCTTACCTGCGGAAGCTGCGGATCCTGCCGCCGGCCGTGGCAGGGGCCCCCCGGCCGGCGGCGCTACGGGAGGCGGAGTCATCCGTGCCCGGGACGTCTCCGTAGGAACAGACATGAACCTCAAGAACCTCACCCTCGCTTCGGCGCTCCTCGGCCTGCTGCTCGCCGCCCTGCCGGCCGCCGCGGTCAACCCCCCGGACTACAAGCTCTGGGGCGATCTGCTCTCCAAGTACTACGATCCTGCCAAGGGGATGGACTACAAGGGCCTCAAGGCCAACGACAAGAAGACTCTCGACGAGCTGCGCAATCAGATGGCGCAGGTGGACGTCGGCGCGCTGCCGCGGACGGACCAGCTCGCCTACTGGATCAATCTCTACAACATCTCGGTGGTGAACGTGGTCGTCGAACACTATCCGGTGGCCTCGATCCGCGACATCTCGACCGACTTCATCGCCCACCTGAACGTCTTCAAGAAGCCCGCCGCGAAGACCCGGACGGGGATGCTGTCGCTGGAGGACATCGAGAACGACAAGATCCGCGAGGGGTTCAAGGACCCGCGCATCCACTTCGCCATCAACTGCGCCGCCAAGAGCTGCCCGCCGATCCGCCCCGAGCCTTACGAGGGCGCGAAGGTCAACGACCAGCTCGACGACCAGGTGCGGAAGTTCCTCAACGGTCCCCATGGCATACGCCTTGCGAAGGATGGCGGCGAGCTGGTGGTCCACACCACGAAGATCATGGACTGGTTCAGCAAGGATTTCAATAACTGGGGAGGCGGCCAGATCGCATTCATCATCCGCTACGTCTCCTCCGACAAGCGCAAGCAGATCGAGACCGCAGGCAACC
>DASWQX010000706.1:0-2395 GCA_036403495.1 Thermoanaerobaculia bacterium | reverse complement strand
TCCAGCGTCGAGGCGCGCACCGGCTCGGCGCCGTCGTAGGCCACTTTCCAGGAGGAGAGGTCGAGCCCCGCCAGCGCCTCCGGGCTCGCCTTACGCACGCAGAGCTCGTAGGCGAAGTTGGGGCCGCCGCTGGTCGTCCCGCGGTAGCGGGAGATCGCCTCCAGCCAGCGCATCGGCCGCTGCAGGAAGGCGACGGGCGACATCAGCACGCAGGTCCCCCCGGCATGCAAGGGCTGGAGGACGTTCCCGATCAATCCCATGTCGTGGTAGAGCGGCAGCCACCCCACCACCACCGAGCTCTCGTCCATCCCGAACGCGGCGCCGATCATCCGCTCGTTGTGGAGCAGGTTGGCGTGGGTGACCATCACCCCCTTCGGCGCCGCCGTCGAGCCCGAGGTGTACTGGAGGAAAGCGACCGAGTCGGGGTCCGGCTCGGGAAGATCGGACGCCATCGCCGCACCGCCGAGGGCATCGGTCGGGATCCACCGCAGACCGGCCAGCTCCGGCGCCACCGCGAGCAGCCCGCGCGCCTCGACCGCCCCGGCCAGCAGGGCCTCGGTGGTCAGCGCCGCCCGCGGCGTCGCGTCATGGGCGATGGCCCGCAGGCGCGACTGCGAGCGGTCGTTGGGGCGCGGCGGATAGGCGGGGACCGCCACCACCCCCGCGTAGAGGCAGCCGAAGAACGCCGCGATGAAGTCGAGCCCCGGCGGATAGAGCAGCAGCGCGCGGTCGCCCGGGCGCACCGCGGCGGCCAGCGTGGCCGCGATCGCCGCCGCCCGCCGGTCGAGCTCCCCATAGGTGAGGCGCCCGCCCTCGGTTTCGCCGTCGGCGAGGAAGGTGAAGGCCACCTGATCCGGCCGCTCGGCGGCCCGCGCCCGCAGGAGCCCGGCGACGGTGTCGGCGCTAGCCTCGGACCCTACCGTGGGCTTCGCCATGGCTCCCCTTGATGTCGCTCGGCTCCTGGGTCAAAATAGCTCCTCGGTAAACTTACGTCAAGTTCAAATATTTTTCATTAAACCTTAACAACTTGTAAGCGGAGGCAGACAACCGGGGGCGGCCACCCACGCAGACAAACTTTTACAACCGCAAATAAGGTGTCCGTTCTTCCAGGCCCCGAGACAACCAAACGGATCGCTGCATCCTGTCCCGTCCGGCCTCCTGGGACGCACAGAATAGGAGGGCGGGTTTACTTGTTCCCGAGGAGGGGGTTTAGGCTCCGTGGACGTTACAGGCTCAGTTCCTTCCTATTCATTGAGATTCTGATCCCCACGTCTCAGCAGTAAGAAAGGAGAGTTCATGCTCGGCACCGGTATCAACGAACGACTGGAAGAGAATCCGCTCCGCAAGGAGTTGATCCATCACCCCTTCTTCAAGGAAGTACGGTCTTCCGCGGCCCTGGACCGGGAGAAGGTCGGCATCTTCCTGGGCCAGTGGTGGCACCCGCTTCACTACTTCCCGAACTTCCTCTCCCGCACCATCGACCAGGTGCCCATGCTCGAGATGAAGACGGCGATCTCGAAGATCCTCTACCAGGAGCTCGGCGAGGGCGATCCCGCCCGTGCCCACGAGCGGATCTACGTCACCACCATGGAGGAGGCCGGCTTCGACGCCCCGACCGTCTCCGAGGCGGCGCCGTTCGCGGAGACCGCCCGGCTGATCCAGCGCTACAAGGAGGCTTCGGGCGAGCGGCTGAGCGCCCTCGGCTTCGTCTACGGCACCGAGGTCGCCGACTTGGCGATGGTCGCCGGCATCGGCAACGCCGTCCGCCGGGTCTCCGGCGTGCAGGACCTCCCCTGGGTCGACATCCACATCCTGCAGGAGCCCGACCACGTCGCCCAGGTCAACGAGGCGATCGAGCCCGACTTCTCGCCCGAGGAGATCGACGCCATCGTCACCAGCGCCGAGGAGATGTGGAGCCTCTGGACTAGCTTCTTCAACCGCCTGCGCAAGGTGATGTTCAGCGTCGAGGAGCTCCCCGTCGCGGAGCCCGTCCTCGCCGGCGCCACGGTGTAAGGCCGGAATTCGCGGTCGTAGGGGCGCAGGGCGCGGCATGCTGCGCCCCTACTGTCCGTTCCTCTCACCCGTCCTTCTTGAGCGCCTTCTCCTTCAGCCACTGCAGGACGACCTTCAGGGCGTCCGGGCGGATCTCGTGCCCCATGTCGAACTCGCGGTAGGTCATCGCCACCCCGTAGGGGCGCAGGGCCTCGCGCGATTCACGGGCCTTTTCGACGCCGATCCGGTCGTCGCGCGTGCCGTGCAGGATGAGCACCGGCAGCCCTTGGTGCCCGGGCGCCGGCGGCAGCTCCTCGGCGAGCTCCGCCGGGAACCAGGACGAGAGGGCCACCAGGCCGGCGAAGTGGGAGGGATCGCTCAGAGCCAGGTGGTAGGCCATCAT
>DASWQX010000705.1:0-5626 GCA_036403495.1 Thermoanaerobaculia bacterium | reverse complement strand
ACTCGGCCACCTCGCCGTTCAAGGACAACATCTACGTCATCTGGCACCCCGGTCTGCCGGCCGTGGTGGCGCGGCGCACCGGGCCGACGGGCTCGTGGCAGGCGGCCGTCCAGGTCAGCGGCGCGGAGACCACCGGCACGGCGATCGGCGACGACATCAAGACCAACAGCTTCGGCGACGTCTTCGGCTTCTTCCCGGATACCGGCAGCCGCCGTTTCAACGTCGTCAAGTCGACCAACGGCGGCGTCTCGTTCGGCACGCCGGTGCGCATCGCCACGGGCTTCGGCTCGTTCCAGTACGCCATCCCCGCGGACGCCAGCCGCCAGCCCCTGATCTACATCAGCGGCGGCGCCTACCGGACCTCCACCAAGAACAACGTCTACGCCGCCTGGAACGACCTCTCGGGCGACACCGGGTGCACCAGCGGCGCCGGCCCGGGGACCAACGCCGCCTCGACGTGCAAGAGCCGGATCTTCTTCGCCCGTTCGACCGACGGCGGCGCGACCTGGTCGGCGCCGGTCAAGATCAACAACCAGTCCGGTCTCAACGACCAGTTCAACCAGTGGCTGGTGGTGGACGAGACCAACGGCAAGATCGCGCTGATGTACTACGACACCGTCGGCGACTCGACCCGCAAGTCGGTCAACGTCTACTACCAGTCCTCGACGGACGACGGCGTGACCTGGAGCGCGCCGTTCAAGGTGACGACCGCCACCACCAACGAAACGACCGCGGGGGCCGACAGCGGCAACCAGTTCGGCGACTACACCAACCTCGACGGCATCAACGGCACCTTCTTCCCCAGCTGGACCGACCGCCGCAGCGGCGCCTCGGAGGAGATCTGGACCGCGGCGATCGCCGACGGCACCACCCCGAACCCGGACTTCGCGATGTCGGCGTCGCCGACGTCGGTATCGATCGCTCCGGGAAACTTCAGCAGCTCGACGATCACGACCACTATCTCCGGCGCCTTCGCCAACGCTGTCGCGCTGTCAGCCACCGGCCAGCCCACGGGAGTCACGGTCGGCTTCAGTCCGACTTCGATCCCCGTGCCCGGCTCGGGGAGCTCGACGATGACCATCACCGTCGGCTCATCGGTGACGCCCGGCACTTACGCCATCACCGTCACCGGCACCGGCGGCATCTCCAACCACACCACCACGGTCAACCTGACGGTCAGCACGACGGCGGACACCACGCCGCCCACCACCTCGATCACCGCTCCGCTCAACGGCGCGACGGTCTCCGGGATGGTCAACGTGGCCGCCTCGGCCGCGGACAACGTGGGGGTCACCAAGGTCGAGCTCTACATCGACGGGACACTCAAGTCCACGGTCACGACGTCTCCCTACTCCTTCTCCTGGGACACGACGACGGTCGCCAACGGCTCGCACACCATCGTCTCCAAGGCCTATGACGCGGCGAACAACATCGGCACCTCGGCGACGGTCACGGTGACGGTCTCGAACACCACGACCGTCCAGCAACTGCTGGGCAACCCCGGCTTCGAGAACGGCTCGTCCAGCCCGGCGCCCTGGACGGTCACCGCGGGAGTCATCGACAGCTCCACCGGGGAGGCCGCCCACTCCGGAACGTGGAAGGCGTGGCTCGACGGCTACGGCACGACCCACACCGACAGCATTCTGCAGACGGTGACGATCCCGTCCACCGCCACCACCGCGACGCTCACTTTCTGGCTCCACATAGACACCGCCGAGACCACCACCACGACGGCGTTCGACACCTTGAAGGTGCAGATTCGCAACTCCTCGGGCACCGTGCTCGCGACCCTCGCGACCTACTCCAACCTCAACAAGGCCACGGGCTTCAGCCAGAAGAGCTTCAACCTGATCGCCTACAAGGGACAGACGATCCAGGTCTTCCTGGTCGGCGCGGAGGACTCCTCCTTGCAGACCTCGTTCGTGGTGGACGATTTTGCCCTGAACGTCCAGTAAGCAGCACGAGCCTGCCCTCTACCCAGAGCCCCGGCGTAACGCCGGGGCTCTTCTTACTGGCGCAGGGCGGTACCGGCGCAGGGCGGGCGTGAGGAGGCCCCTACGCCGCCGCCTCCTCCTTCACTCCGGAGATGAACTCGCGCAGCGTCTTCTTGGCGTCGCCGAGGACCATCATCGTGTTCGGTTGCACGAAGAGGTCGTTCTCGATCCCCGCGAAGCCGGTGTTGACGCTCCGTTTGAGCACGATCACCACGCGGGCGTCGTCGGTGTTGAACACCGGCATGCCGTAGATCGGGCTCGACGGGTTGGTCTTCGCCGCCGGGTTGACCACGTCGTTGGCGCCGACCACAAGAGCGACGTCGGTGCGGGCGAATTCGTCGTTGATGTCGTCGAGGTCGTAGAGCTGGTCGTAGGGGACGTTCGCCTCGGCGAGCAGCACGTTCATGTGCCCCGGCATGCGGCCGGCGACGGGGTGGATGGCGTACTTCACCGTGGTGCCGTTCGCCTCCAGCGCCTGCGCCAGCTCGCGGACGGCGTGCTGGGCCTGCGACACCGCCATGCCGTAGCCCGGCACCACGATCAGCGACTGGGCCGCGGCGAGCACCCCCACCGCATCCTCCACGGACGCCAGGTTGTAGTTGGCGGCGGGTCCCGCGGCTCCTTCGACCGCTGGCGCCACCTTGCCGAAGGCGCCGAACAGGACGTTGGCGAACGAGCGGTTCATCGCCTTGCTCATCTTCATCGAGAGCAGGAAACCCGAGGTGCCGTCGAGGGCGCCGGCGATGATCAGCACGTAGTTGTGGAGGGCAAAGCCGGTGGCCGCCGAGGCGAGGCCGGCGTAGGAGTTGAGCAGCGAGATCACCACCGGCATGTCGGCGCCGCCGATGGGGAGCACCGCGAGCACTCCCACGATCAGGCCGAGCGCGCCCATGGCATAGAAGAGGGCGCTCCGGCTGGGGTCCAGGATCAGCAGGACCAGCAGGATCAGCGCGGCGAAAAACATGGTGATGTTCGAGGCGTTCTGACCCTTCCAGGTCACCGGCGCGCCGGTGACCAGCCCCTGGAGCTTGCCGAAGGCCATCAGGCTGCCGGTGAAGGTGAGGAAGCCGAGGAACACCTCAAGCCCCAGGGCCGCCATGGTGAAGCGGTCGATCCCCCCCTCGCCCATCCGGTGGTGATATTCCACGACGCCCACCAGGGCCGCCGCCAGACCGCCGAAGCAGTGCGAGAGCGCGATCCGCTCCGGCATCTTGGTCATCGGGATCCAGATCGACATCGCGGCGCCGATCGCCGAGCCGATCATCAGACCCGCGGCGATCCACTTGTAGTCGACGATGCCGGCCAGGAGCAGCGTGCCGACCACGGCGATCAGCATGCCGAGGGACCCGATGAGATTGCCTCGCCGGGCGTGGGTCGGCGAGGACAACCCTTGGAGCGCAAGGATGAAGCAGACCGACGCGGTCAGGTAGGCGGCGGTCAGGGAGGGCGAGATGGCGTGGCCGTTCATTTCTTGTCACTCCGGGCGGGAGTCTTCTTCTTGAACATCCGCAGCATCCGGTCGGTGATCAGGAAGCCGCCCACCGTGTTGATGGTGGCGCAGGTGACGGCGACGAAGCCGAGCGCGGTGGCGGTCCACCCCCAGCGCATGCCGGCCGCCACCAGCGAGCCCACGAGCGAGATGCCGGAGATGGCGTTGGTCCCCGCCATCAGCGGGGTGTGGAGCAGGGGCGGCACCTTCTCGATGACGTAATGGCCGAGGAAGCCCGCCAGCACGAAGATGTAGAGGCCAAAGAGAAGCTCGTTCGACATGGCCCTCCCTTTCGAGGTCTTGAAAATCCGGGGAATCCTAGCATGCGCGTACAGCGCCCTTGGCGCCCGGAACCAGAGAGCGCTAAACTTCCGACCGTGCCAAACGACAGCGAGGCGCTGCGGCGGTTGCTGCAGGCCGATACGCGGGCGGAGAGCCGGAGCGGGGCTCCAGTGGGCTCCTTCCTCGTCCCCGGGCTGACGATCCTCCATCATCCGGAGGCCGGGCGGGTCGGAGAGCGCGTGGCGCTCGCCGGTCTGGCTTCCGGCCGGGAGGAGAGCCTGTCGCGGACCGAGCCAGCGTTCTCCACGCCTGGAGCGAGCCTGCTGCGCCCGCTGGCCGAGCCCTATCTGAGCCGCCGGCCGATCCGCCTCCTTCCGGGCGCCGAGCCGGGGGGAGTCCTCCTGCGGTGCGGCGAGAGCGGCACGGCCCTGGTGGCCGATGGAGCGGAGGTCGCGGGCGAGTTGGAGATCCCGCCGGCGCGCCTGGAGAGCGGGGTGGTGCTGATGCTCGCCGGCCGGGTGGTCCTCCTGCTGTCGCGGCTCGATTCGGTCAGCGTCGCCGGCTCCCCCGACTTTGGCCTCGTCGGCGAGAGCGCGCCGGTGGTCGCCCTGCGCCGCGAGATCCTGCGGGTCGCCGGCTTCGACGTGCCGGTCCTCCTGCGCGGCGAGACCGGCACCGGCAAGGAGCTGGTGGCGCGCGCCCTCCATGACGCCGGCCCCCGCCGCGCGCGCCCCTACGTCGCCGTCAACATGGCGGCCATCCCGGCGACGCTGGCGGCGGCCGAGCTGTTCGGGGCCGCGCGGGGGGCCTATACGGGAGCGGATCGCAAGCGGGAGGGCACCTTCCAGCGCGCCGACGGCGGCACGCTGTTCCTCGACGAGGTGGGGGAGACGCCGCCGGAGGTCCAGGCCCTTCTCCTGCGCGCCCTGGAGACCGGAGAGATCCAGCCGGTGGGTAGCGACGAGGTCCGCCGCGTCGACGTGCGGCTGGTCGCCGCCACCGACGCCGACCTCGAGGGCGCGGTGGCCTCCGGACGCTTCCGCGCGCCTCTCCTCCACCGGCTCGCCGGCTATCCGATCCGCGTCCCCACGCTGCGCGAGCGCCGCGACGACTTCGGGCGCCTCTTCTATCACTTCCTCCGCCAGGATCTCGCCGAACAGGGGCAGAGCGATCGGCTGGCGAATCCTCCCGGGGGACGCCCCTGGATCGCCGCGCCGCTGATCGCCCGCCTCGCCGCCTTCGACTGGCCGGGGAACGTGCGTCAGCTCCGCAACGCCGTCCGCCAGATCGCGATCGCCGGCGGCGATTCCGGAGACTCCGGGATGTGGCTCCAGGCCGAGCGCCTGCTCCAGGAGGCCGCGCGCGCCGCGGCGAAGCCGGAAGACGATGCGACTCAAGTGCCCCCGATTACGCTGCCGCCTGTCGCGCCGCCGACGCCGCCGGACGCGGTCCGGCGCGCCTACCGCAGCCCCGAGGAGGTCACCGACGACGACCTGCTGGCGGCCCTGCGGGCCAACCGCTGGCGCATCCAGCGCGCCGCCGCCCAACTCGGCATCTCCCGCGGGTCGCTCTACGATAGGATCGCGAAAAGCCAGCGAATCCGGAAGGCCGCGGACCTCTCCCGCGAGGAGATCGAGGTCTGCCGCGCGTCGTGCGGCGGCGACCTCGACGCCATGGTCGAGGCGCTCGAAGTCTCCAAGCGGGGATTGCAGCGGCGGATGACTCAATTCGGGCTTCTCTAGGAGGATGGATGGGGAGCGGCCCCCAGACGATCGGACCCTACACCGTCGGCGAGCGTCTCGGCGTGGGCGGCATGGGGGAGGTCTACCGGGCCTACGACCAGCGGCTGGACCGCTTTGTG